>CAKPAT010000147.1 GCA_934133155.1 uncultured Bacilli bacterium | reverse complement strand
TAAAGATACAAATTAGCCATTTTTTGATATAATTTTGATAGAAACTTAACGTATAAAAGATTATTATACGTTAAAAAGCACTTGTCACTCACCTCACTAACATATATTAAATTATAAAAAAAAATGTTATAATTTAAAAGGTGATAAAAATGATAGAACATTCAAAAGAAAATTATACAAAAAACATAATCAAAGGAATTAGTGTTGTCGCACTATATTTTATTTTTAGTTTATTTAAAAATTTGCCCTTAGAAATATTAAACATTCATTATGAAAATTTAAACATAACAGCAAAAATCATTTACAACCTATCAGCAGAAATAATAATGATTTTAATAATATATATAATTTTTCAAAAAGAAATATCAAATGCGATAAAAGATATTAAAAAAAATCATTTAACATACTTTAAAAAATACTTAAAAGTATACCTATTAGGCGTATTTATCATGATGCTTTCAAATATGGTAATCATGGCTCTAGGTGGTGGATCATCAGAAAATGAAACATTAATCAGAAATGAATTTCAACTATATCCAGTATACATATATATATCGTCAGTTTTCCTCGCACCAGTATTAGAAGAAAGTATATTCAGATTAGGTTTCAGAGCAATATTCAAAAATAACACTTTATTCATACTCGCATCAGGTTTAGTATTTGGATCACTTCACCTTATGGGCATGCCTTTTGATAATCTATTTCCGATATACTTACTCTCATATTGTAGTTGTGGTATCGCTTTCGCATATATAATGGCTAAAACAAACAACATATTTGTCTCAATGGGTTTTCACTTTATGCATAATGGAATATTAATGTCTATGCAAACATTAATACTACTATTTAGTTAAGAGGGAAAAATGAAAAAAGTAATAAAAGCACTAATAATATTAATATTAATAATAACTACAATACTCTTATATAGCCACTTTATCGAAACCCAAACATTTGAAGTCAAACAATATAAAATCCAAAACAGTAAAATAACCAATAACTTTAACGGTTTTAAAATAGTTCACATATCAGATATTCATTATGGCAGAATGTATAATGAAAAAAACTTACAAAAACTAGTAAAAAGCATAAACAAACAAAAACCAGACATAATCGTTTTAACCGGAGATTTAATTGATAAAGATACAAAAGTAACCACAAAAACATCAGAAAAAATAGTAAAAGAATTAAAAAAGCTAAACGCAAATATTGCCAAATACGCCATAAAAGGAAATAACGACTTAAAATTTGAAGAATGGGAAAACATCATTGAAAATAGCAATTTCACAAATTTAAACAACACCTATGACACAATATATAAAAATGGATACGAAAGCATATTAATAGCTGGAATTAGCACCGAAAAAGATAAACAAAGTATTAAAGATAAACTAATAAAAACAAATGAATACATAAACTCATTTGAAACAAACGGCCCAATATATAAAATACTTCTAATGCATGAGCCAGACCAAATAGACGAAATAAATGGCTTTGACCTAGTACTTGCTGG
>CAKPAT010000146.1 GCA_934133155.1 uncultured Bacilli bacterium | reverse complement strand
ATTAGATATGTTTCTTCAAGGATTCTAAATAATTATATAAAATTTGATAATCAAGATGTTCTTTTTATGTATAGTATATTAACTATAAATAATAGTTTTTCTATGAGATAAGGAATCTGGTTAATTAGATTTCTTTTTTTCTCTTGTTAAATAATGAATAAATAAACAATCTATAACTCTTTTTATTAAATTTTTGCGAAAACGGAGATTTTGACTGAATTAAATTAAAAGTTCCTGTTTTAAAAGAAAAATGCAATTGCATAAGAAAGTTCCCGCAAATACAGAACATTTTACTCAAATTTTTATACTAAATGCAGGTTTATAAAAAAATATTTAATTTATTATACTTATTTCATGATAATAACACGGAGTTATTTACGTTTTTTCAGACTTATTACAGTTTTTATTATTTCTTTGCCTTAAATTATAATTGGCAAACAAACATAAAACTTTATTTGGATAAATATTATATTGTCAATGGTAAAAATGAACTCGCTATGCTCGCTATTGACAATAATTAAAATAGTTTGTTAAATAAATCTTCATCAAATACATTTATAAATACTTGTTTAGATGTATATGAATCTAATGACTTTAGTGGTCTATTTAAAAGTGTTTGATTAACATTTTTTAAATTTTGTTTTTTATAAGTCTCTATTGTTTAACTTTAGGAAAAAAATAATCTTAATTGTTATAGCAATAGTCATAATTACTTCTAGTACGAGATTTAGTGATAATAAAAATACAACTACAAAAGAAAAAACTTACAATGATGAATTTGAAGACTTTATTATTTTCAATATGATAACAAACATAAATGATATTTAGTGTAGCAGTATTAAATGTACTGCTATTTTTTTGCTACGAATTATTGATTTATAGTTTACGAAAAACAAACAATTAGCAGAACTTACTGATAACAAATATGCAAGTTTATGGAATGGAGTTATTTATGGGGCTACTGATTCAGGTAAATATGTTAATTGGCGACAAGCAGGACAGAGTTGGTCCAATATAAAAATAGGTAATACTAATAGTACAATAGGAAATATTGGTTGCCTAGTTACTTCAATAGCAATACTAATTGAAAAGTCAGGAGTACCTACACCAAATATAGAGCCATTTAATCCGGGAACATTTGTAGAAACATTAAATAAAAATGGTGGCTTTGATGAAAGCGGTAATTTATATTACGGACCGATTAGTAAAGTTGTTCCTAACTTTAAATATGTAGGTAATGTCAATTTAAGAGGAAAAAGCAGAAATGAAAAATTAGCCTTAATTACTCAATATGTAAATGCAGGTTATTTTGTAATGGAGAGCAACACTGGGAAATCAACATTGGGTTGCAGTTACGGGAGTAAATGGTAATAATGTTATTATGGTTGATCCAGCGTCTAATCAAACAGGAGTGCATACGAGTGGAGTAAATCATCTCAATTTAATTATTTTAAGGCTGTGTAAGTATGCTAGTTGAAATTTTAAAATTAAGTATAGGAATACTAATTCTATATACTAAAATAAAAAAGGTTATTTCTAAAATTAAGAGATAGC
>CAKPAT010000145.1 GCA_934133155.1 uncultured Bacilli bacterium | reverse complement strand
TTAATACTAATATAGCTAAGTCTTTTAGTCAAGTTATTTGTTTTCTTTAAGTATATTTATTTTAAATAAAAAGCAAGGTATTAACCTCACTTAACAATATGGTTGATGACATAACATTTAAGTAAAAGTCATTAAATTTGTATGTCATATTCTATCTTAACTTTTTAACTAATACTTTATTTAATAGATAACTGATATGGATCAGAACTTGATCCTGTACCTGCACTAATGGAGATGTTAGATTTTAAATAAAGTGATGGATATACATTGACATTTTGATTGTCAAAAGTAATAGCAAGTTCTACATGATATTTACCAGAAAATGCAGCAGTATAGCCAACTTTACCTTTAATGTCAATATTTAAAACTCTATCGCCATTACCAAAATTTAAAAGCCATTGTACTTGAGAAGATTTATATAAATAATTATTATCTTTGCAATCAGAAACATCAGAATTTTTCCAATTATTTAATGCAGTTTGCAAACAAGTAGCTCTATTAGCAATGGTACCGCCAGATGTTGCATAGCCATAATCGCTAGCATAAATCAAGCCTACTTTACCGGTCCATGCCGAAATTTCATCATTATTGGTGTTTACACTTCTTTCTCTTTCGTAAAACATTTTTGCGGTCACATCGGTAGTTGTTGAACTCGCACCTAAATTCCACATTACATTTTCTATTTTACTTCTCGTTACGTCGTTTTTTAATGTAGTCGTATAATATGTTCCACTGTTTAAATTTTGTTGTAGGGTAGCATTTGCCCAATAACCAGATAGATTTTCATCCCAAGCTATAGTGCCTATACTCTCTGATTTTACAATTTTAACTAAATTTTCCTTAGTTCCATCAGACTTAGTTATATTATTAAATAAACCAATTATACGCCATTTTTCACAGGTGCTATCAGACTGATTAGTATAATCACTACAGTTAAAATAGACATAATTATCCGGATTGGCTCCCATATATCTTATGTTACCATCGGGATCATCATTGGCAAAATTGACTGTATCACTTTGGGCCAATTCAATAATTTTATCAGCGATAAGATATTTTTTAAAATAAACGTTACATTTAGTTCTTTTACTTAAATTATTAACTAATAATCCCCATTTTTCAACATTCCACGTTCCAACTGCATCATTATCACATACAACTTTTTCTACAGTATAAGCATCATCTTTTCCAGGAATAGTACTAGAATATTCACCATCAATATATGCCCCTATTACAACATCTCCATGAATAAAATCACCAACCGTTGTTTTAATAACAACTTCTTCTTTAGATACAAAGAATTTAGAGTAAGCAAAATATAGACATAATAAGCAACATAATACACAAGGTACAACAGTATATACATATCTTGAATAACTTCTCCATTTTCTTTTAAATTTCAACTGTCTTAAAACCTTTTCTCTATTAAATTCTGTCATATGCTTAACCTCTACTACTTTTATTATTTCCAATTAAAAATAGTTAATACTAAACAACCAACAGGTCTTTAGAATACCCGTTTACATGCTTTACACTTTTCATAGAGTTTAATACTCTATGAGAAGCCTAGGTGAATACTGGCTTTGTAGCCTATTTGACCATGAATTTGACTAGAATAGATTTTAAAATCAAGAAAAGCTTTACAGCATTAAATCTAGTAAATACCTAGC
>CAKPAT010000144.1 GCA_934133155.1 uncultured Bacilli bacterium | reverse complement strand
TGCTACCCTAGGAGCAAAAGAAGGGTTTATGGGACTTGTGAGTAAACTACAAATGATTTTTCCGGGATATTATTATACAAATATTGTTAATTCAATTTCGTCTGGAAAGGCAATCAATTTAACAGATTTTATTTTATTTGTAACAGTATTTATTTTGAATATTATTCCATTATATTTCTTAGTTCCAAAGGTAAAATTCGTAAAAGCAAAATAATTATTGATAAACTAATATAAGATTATTCTCAGGCTTAAGGAAAAGTCCCTTGAAGTACAACTTCAAGGGACTTTTCCTGTCAATTGAAAACCATTAGCCTTGTTTATCATTCTGAAAAGTTTTAGCATGTATAAAAAGGACTTCTTAAAATGTTATCTTAGATAAGATTTCTTAATCATTAGCTTATATACTAAAGTTGATTCGCTTATGAGACGGGATAATAATAGCTTAGTACATACTACATGAAATGGTAAGTATTATATTGTGTTATCATCAAAGTATTGATATCAAATAATCTAAAGAAAATGAAAGGTAAGTATAGGTTGAATCTTAAGTTTAATGTCTGAAAGAAAAGAAGTGGAAACACATTAGGTAGTAAATTGTCCAGTTAATATTCACGTGCAACCCCATACTAGTATTTCCTTATTTATGTAGTACTTAATGGGTAAGAGTAGTTTAATGATATTCCAGCGTCTTGCTAATTTAAAGTATAAAAGTGGGAATATCAACTGTTGGTGTTGATGACTTTATATTGATATTGTAGATTGGATTTAGAAGTGAATTAAGTACTATAATTTGTAACGAATTGTAAGAGAAGTGACAACAAATCGGTTCAGTCTTTTTTAGGTGTAGGATCTGATTATAGGTGAAAATTAAAAGCAATATAAATGCTAACTGCTATACGATCTGGCTAGCGAAGGTAGTGTGGAAGGGAAACGATTTGGTAGGTTTTCAGTCATACGGGAGGTTTTTACTTTATCAACAATAGTATATTTCTTGTATTGTGTGAGTTAAGAACTGTGCATTCTTTGAGACGGGACTATAATTAAACAAACATTTCGTTGAGAAAAACATTAAGCAGAACTTTATCAATCATTACTTTTTTATTCTATTGTGTAATAACGATTCTCATTTTTAAACCACTCTCTAATCTAGGTGATTAATAAATTTAATCCTGTAGCTAAGATTAGAAATACTTATTCCCAAATTTATTTGAAAGTTGCTCTAAGCTATATACTTGGTGTCTAAGTTCATATATTTGAACTTTATCCTCATAAGTCAATTTCATAATAAAAACACCCCGAGTTAGATTTTTTCTGTCTAACTTTTTGGGTGCGGTTCTTTACAGTATTGCTTTTATAAAATAATAATTTTTGATGACGACGTATTTAGGAACAAAAGATTAGAGTAATAACCTCATAAATATCAAGTAGTCCAATTATTTTTAAGTTACATAGTTTCATCATACTCAACAAATGATCAGTATAATTTTGTAAACTATTTGTGGTAAGACACCCAACAGTCAAAATATTTCTATATAATCCTCGAACTAACTATAGTCTTTTAGATAGCTTTATATTAATAAATTAAAGGAAATCATCAGCTTAATAAGAACATATGGAATAAAAAATACCATTAATGACAATTATGATACCGTATGTGATAAAAATCATAATTTCGAGTTATTGATTGCTATACT
>CAKPAT010000143.1 GCA_934133155.1 uncultured Bacilli bacterium | reverse complement strand
TTGTTTATATTGTTCCATTAAAAATCTTAAATATTCATTCATAAAACGCCTCCTAAATTTGCCCACTTATTATAAAGAAAAAACAAATAATAGTCAACTTAATATAAATTTAAATTCAAAAAGAAAAATGGGGCTCTATCCTAAAATAGACCCCTCACAAAAGTATTCAATACTTTTTCCTTACATCAATATTGTACCAAATTTCTAACGAAAAGTCACCTATTCAAGAAACCTAATATAAATTTAAATTACCAATATACTCAATAAAATAAAGCGGAATATTAACTATCTTACCATTTTTACTTAAATTATTTAATGAAAACCTAAGTGCTACCTCATTATCAAACTTGCTATTATATTTAGTTAAACTATTATGATTAACGCACTTATCAGACTTTACTTCTATCGGAATTATTTCATTATTTTTTTGTATTACAAAATCAATTTCATTTCTATCAAAAGTATAATAATTAGGTGCTTCGTCTAATATATAATTTAAAACATTAGCCACATAATTTTCCGTAAAAGCACCCTTAAACTCTTCTAAAAGTTTATTACCACTTAAAATAATCCTGCTATCTAAATTGGACATTCTCCTTAAAAGTCCCACATCATTCATATAAATCTTATAAGCAGATAAATCATTATACGCCTTCAAAGGAAAAGCACATTTACTTACTAAATAACACTTAGATATTAAATTAGCATCATTAAGCCAGTTTAAAGCACCTTCATATTCTCTAGCACGTGCGCCATCCTTTATTACTTGATATACAAACTTTTTATTCTCTCTAGCAAGTTGTGAAGGTATCCCATTCCATATTAAAGATACTTTGTTAGCCCCACTTGCATCAATATGTTTTGAGAAATCATTCTCATAAGAACTTAAAATATTCTTTTGAATTTCATTAACTTTCTCTATATCCTTATCATTAACCCAGCTATATACAGCCTCAGGCATTCCACCAACAATGTAATATATTTTTAACTTTTCAATCAGTCTATCTTCAAAAATCTTAGGAATTTCCTTTATATCTCTAGTTTTTCTCATAACCTCTACTAAATTTTCAGAATTATCCGCAATTAAAAACTCACTAAAAGTCATTGGATATAAATTCAAAAAATCCACCTTACCAACAGGAAAAGAAGTTTTAGAAAGCCTTATTCCAAGAAGAGAGCCAGCACAAACAACATGATACTCACTAGCCTCTTCACAAAAATACTTTAAAGAATTTAAAGCATTAGGACACTCCTGCACCTCGTCAAATATAATTAAAGTCGTATTCGGATTTATTTTTTTACCGTCAGCCAAAGATAACTGCTCAATTATCCTTCTTGGATCTTTGGTATTCAAAAATAATTCAGCAAGTCCCTCATCATGATCAAAATTAAAATAAGCCACATTATCATAATTATTTCTGCCAAATTCCTTTAATATATATGTCTTACCAACTTGCCTTGCACCTTTCAAAATCAAAGGTTTCCTATCTTTACTATTTTTCCATTTGATTAATTTTTCAGTTATAAATCTTTGCATACTATCACCCCATCAATTACATTATATCACGTTTTTGCATAAAATATACTAGTTTTCATCACACTTTTGCAGACATTTTAGCTAATTTTATCACACTTTTGTAAATTTTAAAAAAGAAAAAGTGCCTAAGCACTCAATCTATTGTATGAACTATAAACAGTTTTTATTCCATCAGTCACTTTTGCAATAACGACGCCACTATCACTCGTCATAT
>CAKPAT010000142.1 GCA_934133155.1 uncultured Bacilli bacterium | reverse complement strand
TAAGAGATGAGTCTAATAGAAATGGGCTGCAAATAGCTATAGATTTAAAAAAAGATGCTAACGAAGAGTTAATAATCAACTATTTACTTAAAAATACCGACATGATGATAACATATAACTATAATATGGTAGCAATCGTAAATAGAAGGCCAATGGTTTTAGGTGTGCTTGCTATATTAGATGCTTATATAGCTCATCAAAAAGAAGTAATCACAAGAAGAACAGAATTCGATTTAAAAGTATCAAAAGCACGTCTTCACATATTAGAAGGTTTAATCAAAGCCCTTTCAATATTAGATGAAGTAATCAAAACAATCAGAGCATCTAAAAATAAATCACACGCCATAGAAAACCTACAAAAAGAATATGACTTCACTGAAAAACAAGCCGAAGCAATCGTCAACTTACAACTCTATAAACTAACAAACACTGATGTAACTGATTTAGAAAAAGAAATAGCTGAAAGAAAAAAAGAAATAGAAATATGGACCCAAATATTAGAAAACGAAGAAGCCTTAAAACATGTTATGAAAACAGAACTTAAAATGATTAAAAAAGAATATGCCACTCCAAGAAAAACCGAAATAAAAGACGAAGTAACCGAAATAAAAATAGATACTGCATCATTAATTGCTAAAGAAGACTGCATAGTAACAATTACAAATGAAGGATATGTTAAAAGAACATCACTTAGAAGCTACAGCGAAAAAGAAGATACAACTTTAAAAGAAAACGATTATTTAATTGGTATGTATAAAGCACACACCATGGATACCCTACTACTTTTTACAAATCTTGGCAATTACTTATTTATACCAGTATATAATCTTCCAGACTTAAAATGGAAAGAACTCGGAAAACATGTCAGCAACATCATAAAAATAAGCCCAGACGAAGAAATAATCGCTTCATATTTAACAAATAGCTTTAACTCAAACATAAATATACTTTCATTCACTAAAAACGGAATGGTTAAAAGCACAAATCTAGAAACTCTAAAAGCCCAAAGATACACCAAACCAATATGCCTTATGAAATTAAAAGAAAATGATAAAGTTGTATCAACGTGTATATCACAAAAAGAAATCTTTGTCACGACGAAATTAGGACTTGGCTTAAGATACCTTACAAGTGAAGTCCCTGTAACAGGTCTTAGAGGTAGTGGAGTAAAAGCTATTAACTTAAAAAACGATGAAGTAATAAGCGGAAACAGTTTTGAAAATGAAGAATATTTATTAATCACAACAGATAAAGGAACTGCTAAAAGAATAAAAATATCTGAATTTGAAATTGGCGTAAGGACTCGTAAAGGAGTATTAATAGTTCGCGATGTCAAAACAAATCCATATCATATAACTTCTTCATTTACACTTAAAAAAGCCTTAATAGGAGTGCTTACAAGTGAAATAAATTATCTAAAATCTACAGAAATTCCAATCTGTGATCGTTACCAAACAGGTACCCAAATAACCAAAGAAAAAATTAAAAAAGTGTTCATAAAAACACAAATAGAAGAAGAAAATGACGAAGTAGAGTTAGAAAAAATTGACGAACAAATAATGACAATTGATGATTTTTTAAATGATTTAAAATAAAAAATTGAACTGAACCCAAAAGTTGGATAGTTTCTAATTAGAGGATTGTAACTTGTATTGGCTTTTTTTAACCTAGTGTTATTGACAATAAATTTGATAAATGAATTAACTACATGGGATGATTTTATATCATCCTTTCATTAAATAAAAATAGTGTAGTGATTTATGCTCACCAACACTATTTATAATAAAGTCTAAAAGTATATCAA
>CAKPAT010000141.1 GCA_934133155.1 uncultured Bacilli bacterium | reverse complement strand
AAATTGCTTAAGAAGATATTATATATGTTTCTAAAACTAATTGCACATTAATTGTGCACTATCAATAATAATCTACAAATTAATTTTTTTTGTCGAAAATTGGCACTCACTGTTGACAAGTGCTAAAAATAGTGATATTATTAATGTGTAAAAGAAAGAAGGAATGAATATGAGAATGTTACCTAATAGATTTAATTTAGATAGTTTTTTGGATGCTATGGTACCAACCACTGATATGAAGTGTGATATTTATGAAAAGGATGGTGCTTATCATATTGAAGCAGATATGCCTGGATATAAAAAAGAGGACGTTAATGTTGAATATGAGGATGGATATTTAACTATCAGTGCTGCTCGTAAAGAAGAGGAAGAAGAGGAGGAAAAGAACTTTATTCGTCAAGAAAGAGTTTATGGTTCTATGGAGCGTAAGTTTTATGTTGGCGATATAGAAGAAGAAAAGATTTCTGCTAATTTTAATGATGGTGTTTTGCAAGTTGTTCTTCCTGAAAAGGCTCCTAAGAATAATTCTAAATCAATTGAAATTAAATAATATTGATAATCATGTTTCTATTTTAGAAATGTGATTTTTTTTGGAAAAAAGTGCTTTGGCGGTATTGACATCATTTTTAAAAACTGATATATTTATATTGTTGCTTGCAGATGTAGTACAACGGTTAGTATATGGCCTTGCCAAGGCTAAGATGCCAGTTCGATTCTGGTCATTTGCTCCATGTTGATATTAATTCGAACTTTTTAGTTCGATTTTTTAATACAAAAAATAATGATGGTTGAAAAACTGTCGAATCAATTGATAATATTTTATTGGATATGTTTTTATTTTTACAGTAGTTTCCTATTTCTTTGTCAAAATCTTTCATTACTAAGTTTGATATATGCTGATTCGGTTGCTTTTATTTTTTCTAAAGTTTATAATGTGTATGGTGATTAGAATGTTAGATATGAATGGTAAAGTTGTAATTGTGACGGGTGGAACTCGTGGTATTGGTTTTGAGACGGTTAAATTATTTGCTTCACATGGGGCAAAGGTTATTTTATTTGGTTCAAAAAAAGAAACTGTTTTAAGGGCTTTAGACGAACTTAAAGAGTTTGATGTTTTAGGATTTTATCCTGATTTAACTAATTATGAGGAAGTTTTTAAGACTGTTTCTAATATTTATGAAATGTATGGACATATTGATATTTTAATAAATAATGCGGGGATTTCTGCTAATAAAAAGATTGAAAATACATCTTCTTTAGATTTTGATAATATTATGAAAATTAATGTTGAGGCAATTTTTAATATGTCTAAGGCAGCTTTTGTTTATATGAAGAAAACTGGCGGGGTTATTTTAAATACTTCTTCTATGGTTAGTTTTTATGGACAGTCTTCTGGATGTGGATATCCGGCTAGTAAGTTTGCTGTTAATGGTCTTACGAAGTCTTTGGCTTTAGAGTTTGCACCTTTTAATATTAGAGTTAACGCGGTTGCTCCCGGTATTATTGAGACTGATATGGTTAGTAGTTTGCCTAAAGAAATTATTCAGCCACTTATTAATTCTATTCCGCTTAAAAGAATGGGAAAGCCGATTGATGTGGCTAATGCATTTTTGTTTTTAGCTAGTGATATGGCAAGTTATATTAGTGGTACTGTTTTACAAGTTGATGGGCTTGCTAAAAATTGATAGGATGTGATTTTATTGTTTGCTTATGATTTTGATGGAACTATTTATGATGGTGACTGCTCTTTAGATTTTTACAAGTTTTGTTTGAAGAAGAAAAAGAAAATTTGTTTTTACTGGTTTAAGC
>CAKPAT010000140.1 GCA_934133155.1 uncultured Bacilli bacterium | reverse complement strand
AAGACATACTTCCTAAAATATTCCAGAAAAAAACCTTTTGGGCAGTTACTTTTTTCAAATATTTCACTCTCTTTCGACACATATATTCCACTAATTATATCATATTCTCAATGAAAAAAGAGAGAACAGCATTATTACACCTGTTCTCTCTTTTTAGAATTTATTAATTACTTCGATAAGTATAGCCACCATAAAGTATTACTGTTAAGACAGATAACATAGAAATCACAAAAAAACTTTTCGCTATAGCAGTATATTGATATGAAACTGCTATTAGATGTTTTCCTTTGGGGATTACCAGTTCAACACCCGAATCAGGGGCTTTTTTTGATTTTGTTTTTTGACCATCCAAATCAACTGCCACACCTTTATAAGCATAAACAGGTAAACTAACAGTTATATTTTTATCACTAATAATTTCAAAATTGGTTTTCAAGGAAGAAACAGACATCTTTGCTTTAACCACCTGATTATTCTGAAGATTTATGACCTCATGTCGTAGTTTTCTTTGAAAGGCATCATAATCAGAAATACTACCATCAGTTTTTAACATATAGTCTGTAGCATGGTAATCTCCATTGGTAACAACAGAAAGAAGTTCTTCTTTAGGCATATTGTTAAAAGTTGTTTGTGGTCCCTTTATTGTTTTTTGAGCTTGTGAAACACTAAAGAATGTCGTCAAGCCAATCACACCAATTAATACTGCGATTAAGCACTCTTTTCTTAATGAAAGACTAACAAAGACTTTACTTGCCAAATAAGCAGTGAAAAGGGTAATAAAATTATTTAGACGCCAAATAAACTGTATTGAAGATACTATATGTTCACTATTTTCAGGCCAATGTATTAATGGACTTTCAAAAACTATGAGGATAAGAGTCAAAACAAAAATAAGGATATCATATTTTTGTAATTTAAACACCCCAATAAGAGAAACAATTAGACAAAAAATAATTAGAAATCCTGGAAGTGTATAATTGTTTTCAAAGTTGAGATTCAATAATAAATCTTTAAGTGAGTGGACAGTCGCATTTAAATTTACTCCTTGTGGCTTCACAATAGCATTCGATAACGATTGCTCTCCCATAAGAACCAATTGAAACGCAAAAATGGAAACCGTAGATAAAGTTGCCACTATAAAACTTAATAGTCTCTCCTTCTTACTATTCACAAATAAAAAGGTTATTATAAAAATGAGACCAACTAGTAAAGCTGTGAGAAGTAGTGAAATTAAATGAGAGTAAGCTATCAGAGACATTCCGATACTTAAAATATACCATTTTCTATAATCTCCTTTTAAAATAGTGTAAAGACCATAGAAAACTAACGGAATAAAAGCATAGGCGATAAATTCACCTGTTGCAAACCGTATCACAATGTTATCTAATCTATATAAAGAAAAAGTATAAAAGGTAGCAAATAATAAACCCGCAAAATCCTTTTTATTTTCCTTGTCTTCGTTAACCATAATATTACTTATCGAATAATAAGCAATTAGAAATGTAAGTATCGTTAGTAAATATTGATATATATAATAACCTAGGAAAACACTGTGGGATAACCTATATAATACAAAGAATGGATAATAGGTTAAAAACGGATAGAAATAATTAACTCCCAAACCTATACCATAAAAAGCTTTGAAGTTTATAGGGGAAGCATATATAGCTTCCATACCCAACAAACGATTTAGATGGAAGCTAAGATCTGCCCCATTCAACCCCTTATTGAAAACAGCAATTGGAATGACATAAAACAGACTGAGTAATAAGCTACATAATAGCACTCTTTTTCGTGTCATTATTTCACTTCCTGTTTGTAAAACTCTTTCAAAGCATCTTGCCATGTTGGAATGACAAATCCTGTAGCCTTAGCCTT
>CAKPAT010000139.1 GCA_934133155.1 uncultured Bacilli bacterium | reverse complement strand
ATAAATTATTATAGGCCAAAAAATTAAAATAATTTGACTTATAAAATTTTATGGGTTGAATGTAAAGTTAAGTTCCGGCATTTCTTGTAAAGGTAAATGCCGGAATATCAATGAATAAAAAAATTATACAAAAAAATTAATATATATGATATACTGTAAATAGGAAAAAATGTAAAAAAAATAACGTCAAAAATGAAGAGTGTAAAACTAAGTTCCGGCAAAAAAATATTGCTATGGGCACAAATTATTTTATATTATTTTTTAAATAAATTCGGTGTTAAAACAACGTCATTTCCATTGATTTCGTGGTAGCCGAATTTATGTAAGATATTTTTTCCTATTAGCATATTTGCTAAGTTAAATGGGCAACATTTATTTAATTCTTCTCTAGGATAGGAGTTAATGTTGCTCATTAATGTATTTATATCAGATTGAGTTAAATCATCGAACGAAGAACCTTTAGGAAGAACATATCTTATAAGCTCGTGATTTTTTTCTACTTTTCCCTTCTGACAGCTTTTTCCGAGGATCACAATAAAATAAGTGGACCTTTTCGGTATCTGAATATTTTTCGATATAATCTGGGTCTTGAAACTCGCTTCCATTATCGGTTAAAATCACCTCAAATTGGCTTATAAAGGATTTTCCAAAGAATTGCTTAATAACATCAAACTTTTTATTTATTTCGCCTTTAGATTGAGAATCAATTAAAAAAGCTAACATAAAATTTGAATTAGTAAATATTAGAGTAAACAGTGATTTGCCACCTTTAATACCCTCTACAGTGTCAATTTGTACAACATTGGCATAAGGATGTTTTTCCATATATGAGATATAATCTTCATATGTACGATTTTTTCTATTTTGGGTGTTTCTTGGGTCTTTTTGTATTTTCCTTCGAGGTTTGTATTTTACTTTACGAGGAAGGTCGATATTATTTATTCCACTGAAATAGCCATTGTTAACATAATTATAAAGCGTTTTTTCAGATATACCTAAATCAGGATTATTCATTAAAATAGCAGCCATTGAATGTCCTTTTTTGACTAAAGGAATAATTGTTGATGATAATTTTTGTAGCTGATTTGGAGTCTTGTTGATACCTTGTCGACTAGAAATTAGTAGTTCGTGGTAAATAATATCGGCTTCTTTAGACTTATATACACTTTTTTCCTTTCGACAGTTTTTTCTTTTTGCACAACCATTACATACATATGGAGGTCTTTTTAATTTTGGACAACCTTCTTCTTTTTTGAAGTTATAACATAGTTCATTGCATTTATTACAATTTTTACATAAGGTGCTACAAGATTTTCCGCATACATTTTTTAATTTACATGAGCGCTTAAATTCACATTTGTTAAATGAATTATTGAAGGTAGATGGTTTTATAATCGAGAAATTTCGTTTGACTTCTTTAGATATTGTTGTCGGGTCTTTTTCTAAGATTTTCGCAATTTCGCTAAAATTAGAACCTTGGTTTAGTTCTTCTTCGATGATGTTTCTATCTTCTAAAGATAGATGTGTATAAAATTTATTATTTTTTTTATTTTTCATAATTTTTTGCTCCTTTGTAGGTGCCCATAACAATATTTATTAAATCAAAGTGTAAAGTTTAGTGCAAGTAAGCTGGAACTAACCTTTACAATAGGAGTGCAATACTTAGTTCGTGTTTACCTGAAATTACTTTTACAAAAATGTAAGAGTAATTTCTGTATACCGGAAATTGGTGTAAGACTAAGTTCCAGTTATATTTTTGAACTGGAACTTAACTTTACATTTAAGGCAAGCAAGATTTTATCCAAATTATGTAAAAAGTTTAATTGCTTTATTAGACCTAAAAGCAATGATAACCGAAGATTATCAGGGAGAACTTGAAGATTTAAATAATTTTTTGGAAACAGAACCTTCAATAAGCAAAGAAGAATATAGAGATATCTTACTAGCTATGGATAATATCAAGAAACAATATGCATATCAGAAA
>CAKPAT010000138.1 GCA_934133155.1 uncultured Bacilli bacterium | reverse complement strand
TAAACACAAAAAAATCATTCTTTCGAATGATTCATATATGTAAGTTCGGATTTTCCGAACAGATTCCTCAATGGAGCGGGTGTCGTAGTTATCTACAACTTTTTTCCAATAACGAAAGAATACATATAATCTTCCGTTGCTAGTAATAATATAGCACATTTTTAGTATTTATGGAATAGATTATTTTAATTTTATAATTGGTCGTAAACTTTTTTTACTATTTGTTGATCCCAGCCAACTGATAATCTCTCTTTCGTAACTATTAATTTATAAATAGGATTTTTTTCTACTACATCTAAAAAATATTCTAGTATATCAATATAGTCATTAAAATTATTTTCTATCAAACTAAAGATATTAATTAAGTATTGTTGTTTAAATTCATAGCCATTGAAATAATCATTTATTTGTGGGCAAATAAAACAAACTGCTCCACCAATTCCTTGGATTTCCATTTGGTTAGCATTTTCATTTTTAGGTTCTTCTACAATTTTTATGTGTAAAATCAAATGTTCTAAAACATTACAATAAACTAATCTATTAGCCTTTTGATATTCAAATGGATTATTAACAGCAAATTTATCATTGCTCAATAAAATTGCTTTATTTTCATCTATGTGATGACAATATAGTCCTTCATTTGTTCTTGATATCTTTGAATTTTTAGACTTACAAGACTCATTACAAAAATAATCATATTGTGCAGGGCCATATTTTTTCAAAAGATAATCAACTAATTCATCATAAGTCATTTTTAATTGGTTTTTAATTTCAGTACTTTCCATATTTAATTTACCTCCTATTAGAATATTGATAGCATATTGCTTTTACAACCTAATTATATCAAAAATTTAAGATAAATAACAGTGCCCAAAACAAAAAAAGAGAACTACTTATAAAGTAATTCATCACTTGTAAAACTGACTGAAAAGACTATAATTCAAAGTTATCCCGACTTTTATCTTTTTGCTTATCATTTTCTTTATTCCAAACATAATCATCTTTAATTGATTCAATAGTTTTATTGCTAAATATATTATGAGTATATAAATCTTTTGAAAAATTCCAATAATCTTCACGTTCTTTTTCTTTGCCAAACATTTTATTTTTAATAAATTTAACTAATCTATCAAATAAGTTTTCAAAGAAATTAATAGTGCTTTGTAATTTAGAATTTTTCTCTTTAAGATCATCAATTTCATCTTCCTGTTTATCTATCTTTTTTTCTAGTGATTTAACTTTAATGTTTAAAGCATCATTATTTTCAGTTAGTATTTTAACTTTTTTTCTGTTTTCTTTTAATTCAGTTTCAACATCATTAAGAGTAATAGATAACTTTTGCATTTTTTTATATTCTTCATTAGTTGAATCTACTTGCTGAATAAATTTATCAATTTTATCTTTATCATCTTTATTTAAAGTATATTTGTCTTTATTAGTAAAAGTAGTTTTTAAATTATTCATTAATTGTTTAATTTCGTTGGAATCATTATTTAGTTGTAATGATTTTTTATTTGCTATTTCTAATCGTTCTTTATTTTTTGATAATTCTTCTTGCATTTCAATATAGTTTCCCATATCTTTAACGTTTATATCTTTATTTCTACCTTTTTGTTTAGTTTTTAAAATATTATTTAAACCATATTCTTTATTAAAACTAGCAATACATAATATTCTCATCTTGTTTTGCAATTCAATTAACTTTGTTTTAGTAAATACATCAGATTTACCAACTTGCTTAGACATACCATTTTTACTTTTATACTTAATTGGAACACCAACAATATGCATGTGTGGACTAGTTTCATCATAATGAATGATTGCACTTGCTACTTTAAAGTTAGGAATTAAAGTTTCTAAATCTTTAACTTGTTCTTTGTATACATTAGACATTTTATGCTTAAATTTATCATCTTTGGTATCCCAATATTTTTTATCTCCAAGTTCAATAATAATTTCACAAGCCAAATCATTTTTAGAATTATC
>CAKPAT010000137.1 GCA_934133155.1 uncultured Bacilli bacterium | reverse complement strand
TAATAACTACGTAAAATTTAATGATGAGTTATGGCGAATAATAGGAGTCTTTGATACAGATGATGGAACAGGAAAAGTAGAAAAAAGACTAAAGATAATAAGAAATGAACCAATAGGAGATTATTCATGGGATACTAAAGATAGTACAACGGGAGCAGAAAGTGATTATGGAAAGAATGAATGGACAGATGCAAGACTAAATTATTTATTAAACCCAGGACATGAAAGTGAAACAGCAGGAGGCAGTTTATATTGGAATAGAGACGCAGGAAACTGTTACTCTGAACAATATGATGGAACAACAGCATGTGATTTTACAACAACAGGATTAACCGAGAAATCAAAAGCAATGATAGGAGATGCCAAATGGTACCTAGGAGGAATTAGTACAGATGAAGATGTAACAGCACCAATGTTTTACACAATAGAAAGAGGAACAGGAGTATATAGTGGAAGAAGTACATCATGGACAGGAAAAGTAGGATTAATGTATCCAAGTGATTATGGATATGCCACAAGTGGAGGAACAACAACAAATAGAGCCAGTTGCTTAGCAAAAGAAATGTATAATTGGATTGATAGTTCAGTAAGTGATTGTAAAAATAACGATTGGATATATAACTCAAGCATATATCAGTGGACAATAACGCCCAGCCAGGATATTACTGACGTGGTATTCTCTTTCTTTGATACTGGTGATGTCTCTTACGATAGTGCATTCGACACCCTCGGCGTGCGGCCAGTCGTTCATCTAAACTCGGCAATTAAGGTGATAACAGGATCAGGAACGAAAGCATCACCATACGTTCTGGAATAGAAAAGGTAGGTAGTAGATCCACCCCTGATGGGCGACGTCCAGTCGGGACGGACGAAAAAACTAGTAGAAAAGCAGGATGAAAAACAAACAAAATGGAATAAAGGTCCCAAGAGCAGACTGCTCGGCTCTTGGAACCCGATAAAATAGGTGTAAATGCTATAGATAGATTTACATAGGTTAATCTTTTTGAAAAAGCGGATTTGGTTATGTTCTTTCTTCTTCGCCCAGCCAGGATAATACTAACAATGTATTCAATGTCAATAATACTGGATATGTCAATAACAATAATGCAAACAACAACAACGGCGTGCGGCTAGCCGATTAATTTTGGTACTTAAGGTTAAGGCTTTAAGTAGAGTGATGAATCGTCATAGATTAACCTTGTCTTAGACTAAACTTAACGTACATATAGAAAATGATACGTCAATTTCTAAAACTGTGTATGACTGTAACTAATAAAAACTATACATTACTTGTATGGTCTTTATTGATTATAATATTAGATAAAGCTATTAAATAAGCTTTCTTTTTACGCTGTGTCCTAGTTTGTTGTAAATGTCAACATGAAATGTCACAAGAATGTCATTATTAAAATGCCATAGTTTGAGTGGGTATATCCACTCACTTTTTATTCTAATTTCATTTTGACAACATGGACTAAGAAATAATTCTTTGAGTGGATATATAAATGTTAATATAGAAAGGCATAAATATGTCAAAGTTAAAAAGTCATAACTGATATGAACCCCGTTTCTTGGACATAGAAACGAGGTTTTTATATGGGAAAATTAAGTTATGAAGATAAAGTAAAAATTTATTATAAAAAGAAAAAAGGAAGATCAAGAAAAGATATTGCTTCTGAGTATAAAATCCAAGAATCAAATGTACAGTATTTAGTAAGATTAATTGATAAACATGGATTTGCTGTTTTAAGAACAGTAAAAAACAAATATTATTCACCATCAGAAAAAGAAAGAATTATTAACAGAGTTTTAATAAATAACGAATCGAGTTTATCTGTGGCAATTGATGAAAAATTATCCAGCTTAGGAATGTTAATAAATTGGATTAAACAATATAAGGAAAATTGTTATAATATAGTTGAACGAAAGCGAGGTCGTCCGACTATGATTAAGAAGCCAAAACAAATTAACAAAAAAGAAACTATTGAGGAAGAAAATGAAAGATTAAAAAAGGAAAATTTATATTTAAAAGCGGAGCTTGAATACTCAAAAAAATTGAAAGCCGTTGTTCAAGCAAGGAAGAATCAACAACAGAAGAAAAAGTAAATGTTGT
>CAKPAT010000136.1 GCA_934133155.1 uncultured Bacilli bacterium | reverse complement strand
TAATAAATCCTCCTTTTGTAAAAATATAAGTATCTCGTTTTTTCTATTGTACTCTCCTCATTGTAACAATTTTTTTTAAAATATCTACTGTTTATGTCCAAATGGTCGTTTTTACGACACTTTTGGTTATAAATCTGTAAATGTGGATATGATTTTAAAATAAATAGAGAGCGAATATTGGCAATGAGCAGAACTTAGGCCACAAATATGCTTTATTTTTTAACGATTCTACATTTATAGTTGTTGAGCAATCTGGTAAAAAAATTTACATTAGCTATTTATTCTATAATATAACAAATAGGTTGGAAAAATTTGAAAGGACGAACAGGAGAACTATTTTTTTGTACTATTATCGGGGATGATTTAAGAGGAAGATTAAGCAAGTTGGGAAAATGTAAAAAAATAGAGATGGTTGATAGATGAAAACCTGAGAGTATAATATGTACCAACTGTTTTGTGGATATGTTGGGAGGTATTATATTCTCAGGTTTTTGTTTTTGATTATAGGGTTGTTAAAAAGTTTACTAAGGTATCAAAAAATATAAACATGATTGGTTTTATCTTCATCAATTATTAGTTGATTTTAATTTTCTTTATTGATGAAAAAGGAGTATAGAAAATTTGTCCTTTGATGTTTTTATATGCTCTGATTTTATAATAATAAATTTTTTTCTTCTGTAATTTATTATTGACAAAGGAGGTTGCGTTTGTAGTTTTGATTTTAGAATATTTTCCGCGAGTTCCTACTTTTCGATAAATTTGATATCCACTGACGGAACCGATTCTATTCCATTTTAAAATAGCAGATTTAGCACTTCGTTTTTTTAACTTTGTTATAGTTGGTTTAGTTGGTAAAGAACCTGTAATTTTGGTATAAGTTATTGCACCATTTGGATCATAAGTTGACCAACGAGTATGAATTCCTAGAATATAATATCCTGGTCGTAAACGGCAAGTCATTTTAGTTGTTACGTTATAGTTAGAACCATTTCGTTTTCCATCTTTTAAAGACATTTCTTTAATAAGATGTTCATTATTGATGTCCATTAACCATGCATCAGCACTTAAATCAGCTTTTTTATCATATGTTACTGTGATGGTTACATTCATTGTCGTAGGAACATAGAATTTATATGATGTTCCATATGAAAAATCTAATTCCTGTTCAGTAGCTACTTGTACATTATTAAATCCAATTGTCTGAGCATTTGTCAATAGAGAATCAAAATGATATTCACTGATACCATCACTAGCATAAACATTTTTTCCCAAACATAAAGTGATTATAAATAATGCGATAAATAAAGCATAGTTTCTTTTTTTCATAATAATCTCCCTTCTTTTTAGATACAAAAATAAGTAGTGTAATAAATTTGGATGCTAAAATTATGTAATGTCATTAAAAACTTTGTTGTTTTTTAGAATGATAAATGTTTCTTTTTATATTGATGAAACCTTAGCAACTTTTATATCATGGTGAAATCATAAGAGCGACAGCTTTGCCGTTTCGAACTTTAATGTATAATCCCATAAAAAGAAAAGAACGAAAAGTTTTTTGCGAGCATCTGTGGTAACCGTCTTCATCTATTAAATAATATTTGGTATTTTTAGTAATTTTAAAGACACGTTTTTTCGGACGACAATATTTAAATGGTCTTGCGTCTATTTTTTTTCGTAAAGTAAAACTACCATATGTTATTACTTTATTCTTTTTAAAAACAATTTTACGTAATTTAGGGGGAGTTTCTTTTTTGTAATCTTTTCCTCTGATGGTAGTGTCATAATATACTGTTTTACTAGATTTTGCCGATGTTTGCATTGGTGTGATTAAAGTAAGCAGTATCATCGCTAGAATAAATAATCTTGCTGTTTTTTTCATAATGTTACTTTCTCCTTTCTGCATTTGTGATATCTTAGAGTATTTTTTTAACACGCTCTAAGGTTATCTGATATTTTTATTTTAGCAAGTTTTGAAAAAATATCTACCATTTATGTCTAAATGGTCGTTTTTACGACACTTTTGGTTACGAATCTATAAATATAGATATGATTTTAAAATAAATAGAGAGCGGATATAGGCAATGAGCAGAACTCAGAGAGATAAATAAAGCATATTTGTGGCCTGGGAGCAAGTGTTGGATG
>CAKPAT010000135.1 GCA_934133155.1 uncultured Bacilli bacterium | reverse complement strand
GTTTTTCCAATTCAACATTAAATGTTGCAGTATCTTTTGTAAATGATTTATTTTTTTCTACAATGTTTCCAGATGTACTTGTTTTTTCGATTGATGTTATTTCTACATCCCAGTTACTGGTGATACTTGAAGAAGAATTTATGTTTAATTTACTTGAAAAAGCTGAATAGCCAATTCCCATGATTAGTAAAATAAAACATAAACTAATTATTAAAATATTTTTCTTCAATTTAATCACCTTCTTTTGCTTAATTTTCTATTTCGTATGGTGCATTTAAAGTTCCTTTTCCTTTTATTTGAATATCTTTTTTTAAATAAAATACGGGAGCAATTTTTCTTTTATTTTTTGCACCGTCTGGTCCTAAAGCTCTACCCCATCCAAGGCCATGAACTGTTAAAATATCATATGCATTGGAAATTGTGATACTAGGTGTGATTGTTCTTGTAAGCTCACCAAATGTACTATATAAATAATTGCTATCTAAACAGTTAGTACTTTTGTATACTTCACTTGCACTGCCACTGCAAGCATTATTATTACTTGCTTTTATTGCGTCTGTATAGTTCATAAGTCCTATTTTACCTTGCCATTTATATCTTTTTTCATAATTTACTTTATCATTTAATGTGCCAACGTATACTGATGATGGTCCAACATTAAAATAATGGGTATCTATTAATTTTTGAACATTACTACTTAATGAATTTATCCATGTGCTATTTAGATATGTATTAATATAAGCTTCTTTTTCTGGAAGATTATAAACTGTATCTGTAGTATCTTTGCTAATTTTATCTATATTATTTCCTTTGGCATCTAGCATTGTGTTAATACTTCCCCAAACATTACAGCCATAATAATTATCTGTTAACGCATTTTCTTTATTGAAATAGCAATAATCATTTGAATTTTCAGAGTACCTTGTTCCTTCATTAGAATTTGCACTTGTTACCCCTTCAATTTCATTGTCATATCCCGGATCAAAAGTAATATCTCCTATACTTTCATTTTTTATAACTTTTAAGGTATCGTCTTTTTCAACCGATATAATTCTATATAAATCACTACCTAATTTTATATAGTTATTAGGATTTTCGCCTTTATAAATATATCTTTCTTCTTCTGTTTCATCTTTGTATAAACCGTCACCAGTGGATACTACCAATCCTTTTAATTTGTGTGCAGCTGTTTGATTTTTAATATTTCCTTTAGCTTTTAAATTTATGCTTGTATCAAAAGCGGCATAGCCTGCTGTTATAAAGCAAATAGTGATTACAGCTAATAATATAAATTTAGTATTTTTATTTTTCGTTCGCATATTTCACCTTCTACCCTATCCAGTTTACTGTAGCGTTTGTAGCTCCCCATGGAGAACCTTCAATAGATTCTTCTTTTTTATTTATTGTAATACTTTCTACCTGATTATAATTACCTTCATATTTAAAGGCATCATTTCCTATTGCTTTGATGTTTGAACCAATGACAATTTTTGATATTTGATTGTCTGTAAAAGCTTTGGAGCCAATTGATTTGACATTTGGCAAGTTTATTTCTGTTAAATTATTTCCTGAGAATGAATAACCGCCTATTTCTTCTAATTTATTGAAATTTATTTTATTTAATCCAATATGTTGAAAACTACCATTTCCTACTTTTTTTAAATTATCTTTAAATATTAATGTATCTTCTGTAAATGGTATAAAATAAAATGCATAATTTTCAATTTTTTCAATGTTTTCAGGTACTTCATTAAATGTTTTACCAGCATATGAATTTAAAACAGTAGTCGATTTAGTGCCATCTTGATTTACACTATAAACATATGGATTATCTAAGTTATTTTTAGAAAACGCTCCACCATATATTTTCAATCCTTGATGATAATTCAATTTTAAATTTGATATATTGTTATTAAAAAAAGATAGTTCGCCGATAATATTTACTGTATCAGGCACTTCTAAATTTTCTATTTTGTTGTTTGAAAAAGCTTGAGATTTAATATTTTCTACTCCATCTTCTATTGTTAAATTCTTTATTTTATTTTGAGAAAAAGCGTAAATTCCAATTTCTTTAATGTTTGATGGTATATTTAAAGTTTCTATATTATTCATAAAGAAAGCGGCATAGCCTATTTTTCTTAATGTTTTTGGCAATGTTACAC
>CAKPAT010000134.1 GCA_934133155.1 uncultured Bacilli bacterium | reverse complement strand
CTGGTATTGTTGCTGTTGAGGCTAAGACTGGTGCGATTGTGGCTATTGGTTCTGGTAGAAATGTTACTGGAGCTAAGGAACTTAATAATGCGACACAAATTAAAAAACAGATTGGTTCTACAGCTAAACCTCTTTATGATTATGGTCCAGCTATTGAGTATAACAACTGGACGACCGAGCATCCGATTATAGATTCTGAATATACTTATAGCGATGGTACGAAAATTAATAACTGGGATGGTGGATACAAAGGATTTATTACTGCTCGCCAGGCTCTGGCAGATTCTAGAAATATTCCGGCGTTAAAGACTTTCCAGAGTGTAGAAAATGAAAAGATTAAAACGTTTACACAGAATTTAGGACTTTCCCCAGAGATGTCTAGCAGTGGAAAACTTTTCGAATCTAATTCAATTGGTGGTTATACTGGTGAGTCACCTTTAACTGTAGCGGCGGCTTATAATGCGTTTGCAAGTGAAGGTACTTACATTGAACCGCACAGTTTTACGAAAGTGGTTTTTGATAAAAGTGGTAAAACTTATGAAAATGAATATAAGAAAAATAAAGTTATGAGTGCAGAAACGGCTTATATGGTTACAAGTATGCTTATTGATACTGGTAAAAGTGCTTTAGGTAGATATTCTAATATTAATGGAGCTACTTTTGCAGCTAAGACTGGTACTAGTAACTATGATGAGAAAACTAAGAGTTATTATCATTATCCAAATAATGCAGTAAATGATTTATGGGTTGCTGGTTATAATGCGGAATATTCTATCGCTGTTTGGTATGGTTATGAAAAGAATTCTAGTGAGCATTATAATAAGTTTGGTTCTTCACAAAACTCTAAGTTATTCCAGGCGGTTGCTAAGAATTTCTTCAAATCTGATGTTAACTTTACTAAGCCTAGTGGTATAGTGGAAGTTACGGTGGAAAAGTATAGTAATTCGTTACTTCTTCCTAGTGAAAATACTCCTGATGATATGAAGACTGTGGAAATGTTTAAGTCCGATAGTAAGCCTACTGAAGTTTCTGCTAGATTTAATGCTTTATCTAATGTTACTGATTTAAAGGTTTCTGTTACTGGTAATAGTGCCAGTCTTTCTTGGAAAGGTATTGGTACACCGGACGCTTTGAATGCAGATTATTGGAAAACTTATATTGAAAAAGGATTTAGTAATGATAATGATAAAAGTACTTATTTATCTTATGTTATGAATATTAATAGTCAGAGGTTAGGTAGTGTTGTTTATAATGTTTATGAAAAAAATGGGGACAATTTAAAGCTTCTGACTACTGTTTCTGAGACAAGTGCAACAGTAAAGATTTCTAAGTCGACTACTTTAGTTGTTAAGGCTAGTTATTCTAATTATGGCGGATGTGATAGCAGTGGAACTTCCGTTAAGGCAGATTATAAGGGCTCTACGGCGTCTGATGTAGATGCTAGTATTAATGGAGAAGACACTATAGAGGTTGCTTTAGGTAAGAGCTATACAGAGCCAGCCAAACCTGTTAAGGTATTGCTTAATGACGAAGATATTACTACTTCTTCTGATGTTAAAATTGTTTTAAATGTTTTAGATGAAAGTGGTAATCTAGTTACTGATTATCAGTCAGTTATTGGAACGGTTGCTGGTGTTTACACATTTAATTATAAGGTTTCTTATAAGGGAACTGCTGTTGATACATTGGTTAAGACGATTACTGTTAAATAATTTTAAAAGGCTTGGGCCTTTTTTTCATATTTATTTTTGTTTTTTCATATATTTAATCGAAAGTGGGGATTTTATGGAAAAGATTGATATTATTAAAAACATCACAGAAAGAACTGGCGGTGATATTTATTTAGGTGTTGTTGGAGCTGTTAGGACTGGTAAATCTACTTTTATTAAAAGGTTTATTGAAAATTTAGTGGTGCCTAATATTGAAGACGAGTATGAGAGAAAAAGGACTTTGGACGAAATTCCACAGTCTGCCCAAGGTAAAACTATTATGACAACTGAGCCTAAATTTGTACCTAGTAATGCAGCTAAAATTAAGATTGACGATTTTTCGGCGGATGTTCGTTTAGTGGACTGTGTTGGTTATATTATTGACGGTGCTAAGGGATATGAGGATGATAATGGTCCTAGAATGGTGCATACTCCGTGGGTGAGGTTGAATAAGTGATACCCAAATATAAAAATAAATAAATGCCGATAAAATAAGGGCTAAAGACA
>CAKPAT010000133.1 GCA_934133155.1 uncultured Bacilli bacterium | reverse complement strand
GGACGTGATTGATGTTATTGGTACACCAGATATTAAAGTTATTACAGGTGTTAGACGTAGCGGTAAATCAGAAATTTTGCGTATGTTTATTGATTATATTAATGCAAATATTGATAATGCAAATATTATTTATATTGATTTTAATCTTGACGAGTTTGATGTACTTAAGAAATATAAGGAGTTAATCAAATATGTTTCTTTAAGGTATGATGAAAAGAAAAATAATTTTATTTTAATTGATGAGGTTCAAATGTGTGATGGATTTGAAAAT
Organism: uncultured Bacilli bacterium; assembly: GCA_934133155.1. GTDB lineage: Bacteria > Bacillota_I > Bacilli_A > RF39 > UBA660 > Coprosoma. The sequence goes on along the minus strand of CAKPAT010000133.1, from coordinate 2,013 downwards.
GCGATAAATAATTTTCATGCGGAAAGAAAATACGATATATATATAACTGGTTCTAACGCTTTTCTTTTATCTAGTGATTTAGCTACTTTATTTACTGGAAGAACTTACAGTATAGAGGTTTATCCTTTTTCTTATAAAGAATTTTTGGAATATTATAAACTAGAAAATTCTCAGGATAATTATGATAGATATGTTTTAGAGGGTGGTTTTTCTGGTTCTTACTTGTACAAGGATTTAGATAAGAAGTATAATTATATTAGTGATGTGTATAAGACTATGATAGTAAGGGATATTGTTTATAGAAATAAAATACAAAATATTCCGCTTTTAGATAGTATTAGTGATTTTTTAATTGATAATATTTCTAGGTTAACTTCATGCAGAAAATTAACTGATACTTTGAATACTAATAAAGCCTGTACGAATGATAAAACAGTAGGGACTTATATTAAATATTTGTGTGAAGCTTTTGCTTTTTACCGAATTAGGAGATATGATATACAAGGTAAAAAATATTTAAATACCCAAGATAAATATTATTTATCTGATCATGCGGTTAAATATGCTATCCAAGGTAGCCGAAATATGAATTATGGCAATGTGTATGAGAATATAGTTGCGATTGAACTTTTGAGGCGTGGTTATGAAGTATATGTTGGTGTTTTGCATGATAAAGAAATTGATTTTGTTGCAATGAAAAGAAACGAAAAAATATATATTCAAGTTTCTGATAATATAGGAAATGATTTTGAAAATGAAACTTTTAAAAGAGAAGTAGCACCTTTACTTCAGATTAGAGATGCTTATCCTAAAATGATAATTGCTAGAACAAGACATGATGATTATCAATACGAAGGTATTCAAATAGTTGATATTGCTAATTTTTTGGCTAAATGATGGTTAAAAGGTCTTTGGTTTTCAAAGATTTTTTTGTGTTTTATTGTAACTGTGATATAATTATTTTATGGTAGAGGTTGGTGAGATTATGAAAAAGAGATTTATTATAATTGTAGTTATTGCTTTGGTTTGCATTACTATTTTTGTTTTACTTAATAAGACTACTAATACGGCTAATGATGTGGACAGTATTCAAAAGTATGTTACTAGTTATGTAGATGGTAAGTTTCTTAATAAGAATGTTACTAAAAAGGATTTAAAAGGTTATACTGGTGAGGATCTTCTTGCGGGCATGATTTTTTATGGTAAGGACTCTTATACAAGACTACGTATTTCGGATGATTTAATTAAGAAAAACAAACTAGAGAGTTATTCTTCTTTACAAAATAAGTATGCGAGTAATGTGGAAGAGAAACTTTTGAGTAATTTTGTTTATGGTTATAATAATTATACTGAGAAAGATGGAGTTTCTTCTTTAGAAATTGAATACAGAACATTTTATTATAATTTTTATGTTAGTGATTTGGTTTATTTGACGGATAAGATTTTAGTGAAGAATGGTAATAATACAGAAAAGATTGATTATTCTTCTCCTATTAGATATAAGGCTAAGGTAATGGCTATGAAGGTTTTGGATAGTCATTTAGATGATTATGTAAATTCATCTGAAAGTAGAATTTTTACGATTGATTTTAAAAATGGGATGCCTGAAGAAGGAGAGATGTTTAGTTTATATCTTAATTTAGGTGGAAATTTATATAATCAATGGGAAGATAGAGAAAGTACTTTAAATCTTTATTTGGATAAGGCTATTAGTAGTGGTGTTTTAAATAAGAATAATATTTTAAAGATTTAAAAAGAGATTTTTTCTCTTTTTTTGTCTATGAAAAAATATTTTGATTTTTCAAAAATATTACTTGTTTTTTTTTTTTTTGCGGTATTCTAATGGTAAGATGGTAGGAGAGTGTTGATTATGCGTGGGCGAAGAAAAAGAAAAATTTTAATTATTAGTTTGACGTTTATTCTTTGCGTAATTACGGCTGGTTATGCAGCTTTTCAAAGTAATTTGAATATTACTTCAGATACTTCTGTTACAAGTAACTGGGATATTGAAAT
>CAKPAT010000132.1 GCA_934133155.1 uncultured Bacilli bacterium | reverse complement strand
AACCATCATAACCCTTAAATGATGGGGTTGCACCTCTTTTAATTATATAATCTTCAGCTAACTTATTAAGCTCTAAAGTAGTAATACCAGGCTTAATAAAAGGTTTTAAATACAAATGCGTACTACCAGTAATTTCACCGGCAACCCTTAGCTTTTCAATTTCTTCTGGAGTTTTAATGCTTATCATAAAAACCTCCTATAATCTTTTCTATTTGTTTATAAGTTTCCTCTTCACTTGAAGAAGCAGAAACATGATAAACAATACCCTTCTTCTCATAATAGTCAATAAGCGGTTCAGTAGCTTCTAAATAAAGATTGTACCTATTTTCGTAAGTACTTGCTGTGTCATCAGCTCTTTTAAAAAGCTCACTTCCACAAAAATCACAAATACCTTGAACCTTTGGCATCGTATCTTCAAATAACTCATTAAATACCGCACCACAACTAGGACAAGTAAGACGGCCAACAATTCTTTTTTCACCAATTTCCTTTGAAATATCCAAAACAATAATTATGTGTTTACCATTATTAAGTTTACATAAATTTTCATAGATAGCCACTTGAGTCATATTTCTTGGAAAACCATCTAACACATAACCATTTTTACAATCATCTTTCATAATCCTATCTTTAAGTAACTTAGCAACTAAATCATTATCCACAAACTTACCCAAAGATAACTGTTTTTGAATATCCGGATCATCTACATTTCTTAATAAATCGCCAGTCGAAATATGAGGTAACCCATAATTTCGACTAACTAAATTAGATTGAACTCCCTTGCCAGCGGCAGGAGGAGCCATAAAAGTAATATTCAAAAGCGCATTCCTCTAGTTTTATAACTACGACTTATCAAATTACTTTCAAGTTGTTTATAACACTCTAAAACAACACCAACAACAATAATAAGCCCCGTTCCACCTATAGAAACAGCAGTAGGTAAATTAGAAAACATATTAAATAAATAAGGAAGCCCAGCAATTACTGCAAGGAAAATAGAACCAACAACAGTAATTCTAACCAAAACTTTATTTACATACTTAACAGTCTCTTCCCCAGGTCTAACCCCAGGAATATACCCGCCATTCTTTTGTAAATTTTCCGCCATTTCTTTTGGTTTAATAATAATAAAAGCGTAAAAATAAGAAAATGCGATAATAAATATAATAAACAAGATAAATCCTGTCACTGAAGATAAGCTAAGCCATTTATTAACAAAAACTTGCATACCTTCATTTTTAGAAAATTGAGCAATTAAAGCTGGAACTGAAATTAAAGCCGAAGCAAAAATAACAGGAATAACACCAGCCGAATTTAATTTGAATGGTAAATAATTATTGCTAGCACCATAACTACTACTAGTCTTATTAGAATATTGAATAGGTATCCTTCTTTCAGCAAGCTGAACAAATAAAACACCTAAAACAATTGCAACATAAACAAGAATAAATAAGATAAATGATATAACACCTAAAAACGCTGTTTGTGTATTTGAAAAATCTACAAGACCACTCCATGCTTCAGTAAACATATAAGGGGTACTTGTTAAAATACCAGCCATAATAATCATAGAAATACCATTTCCAAGACCTTTTTTAGTAATCTGATCTCCAAGCCATAATAAGAATGAAGTACCAGCTGTCATAACAAGCGAAGCCTCAAGATAATCCATAACCGTGCCATCAGAAATGAAAGCAAATGAGAATAAATAACCTTGAATAAATGCCATCGCAATACCCAAAATACGAGTAATCTTATTTAACTTATTTCTACCAGTTTGACCTTGTTTAGCCAAATCAGAGAAATAAGGAATAATATCCATTTGTAATAATTGCATAATAATAGAAGCAGTAATATAAGGCATAACACCAAGAGCGAAAATAGAGAAATTCTTCATCGCACCTCCACCCATAATGTTAAGTAGCTCTAAAAATCCAACATTCAAATCTTGATCAACACCCGGTACAGGAATTGCTGTACCAAGTTTAAAAATAAATAAAGCAAAAAAAGTAAATAAAATCTTTTTTCTTAAATCCTTGTTCAAGGGATCAAATATTTGCTTAAATTTAGCAAACAATTAAATCACCTCTGCTTTTCCACCTAATTTTTCTATTTGTTCTTTAGCAGAAGCAGAAAATTTGCTTGCTTTTACAGTTAACTTTTTCTCTAAAGTACCATTACCTAGTACCTTAAGACCACAAAGTTCTTTCTTAACTATTCCCATATTCATTAAAATATCTAATGAAACCTCAGAACCATCTTCAAATTTATTTAAATCATCTAAATTAATAATAGCATACTCTTTCTTAAAGTTAGTATTTTTGAAACCTCTTTTAGGAAGTCTTCTGAAAAGTGGTGTTTGTCCACCTTCAAAACCAATTCTAACTCCTCCACCGCTTCTAGAG
>CAKPAT010000131.1 GCA_934133155.1 uncultured Bacilli bacterium | reverse complement strand
ACTATAAAAAATGTTAAAATTATTATGAAAAAAATATTTCCTTCTAACATACTAAAAGCAACGCCTGTATTTTTTACATAGGTTATGGAAAAAAAGTTTTTAATAATTGCTATACTTTGATTAGGAGCCATAAATTTTGTTACTAAAATTTTAGAGATTAAGTCTATAATAATTATTAGGAATATTACTATATAAGTTTTTTTATTTTTCATTTGTACCACATTCTAAAGAGATTTCATTTTTTGTTAATGCTTTACATAATTCAGCTGGAATATTAGTAATAATTTTGTATTTTTCACTAACACTACACCCTAAATTACTTAAATCAGCATAATAATAATAAACCATATCTGAATCTCTATATAAATATACATCAACATTACTTAAATCACATTTTGTTTTGTTTTTGGGATTAATTATGTCTTTATTTTGAATCAAGTTACTATCGGATATTTTTGATAGAGGAAAAGATTTCATTGTATAAGCCGTACTCTCATAACTTCCACCATTAATACAAGTAGCATTAACTTCATATAATTTACATTTTTGATATTTAATATTCCTAGAATCAGTGGCAATTTGCAATTGGTTTTTTGTTCTAGCATCGCTTATATATGCATCAATGGAATTTTCTAACTTATCAACAAATATTTTCTCGCTTTTATCCTTTGATTTTTCTATTACACCAAGTACACTATGAGCTGTAATTCCCATGACTAATCCTAAAACAACAACAGTAGCTAATAATTCAATTAAAGTAAAACCCTTATTATCCATATTTATCACCTAGTTTTATTGTAGCATATTAATTTTATTTTTTCTATGAAAAACAAAAAAACATGGTGTAAAATATTTTGTGGTAGACATAAAAAAAGAAATCATCCAGTGTTATAATAAATTTGAAAACAAAAAACAAAAGGATGGTTTCTATGAATATTATAACAAAATTAAATGAATTAATCACTAAAAATTTTAATAAATTTTTAACAAATTATTTTAATAACATGAATTATGTTGATAAAAAAGGTACTTTTTCTAATTATTATAATTTTATAAATGATTTAGATTCATTCAATGATTCGTTTATTAAAGACATTATTAAGTCCTACTTTCAATATATTGATGAATGTTTCTTCAATTCATCATATAGAAAAAAATTTTGTAAATCTAATGGATTTTATGAAAGGAAAAACTTTGTAACTCTATTTGGCGAAATAACATTTAAAAGAAGATATTACTATGATACAACATCCAATGAATATTTCTTCTTTACTGATTTGTTTTTAGGTCTACCAAAAAGAAAACACTTTGATCCATTTGTCTGTGCTGAAATCTGTGAACAAGCTACTACTGAAAGTTATTCTAAAACTGGAAAAATAATTGCAAATAAAATTGGGAAAAGAATTTCTAATAATATTAATATTAATCGTGCTACCGCAAGAAATATAGTTCTTGCCTTTAATCCTGAATATAACGAAATTAATGACCTCAAACGTGTAGAAAAACTATTTATCATGCTTGATGAAAAATTTATTGGTTCACAATTTAATGAGGGAAAAGATTTCATGACTAAAGCATCCGTCATATTTGAAGACTACGAAAAAGAATATTCTTATAAAAAGAAAGAAACTTCTAAAACTAGATATAAACTAGTTAACCCTCACGCTTGTGCTTCTATTGATAATACTTTGTTAGAAGATACTATCGATTATATTTATAATAACTATGATGTTAACCATATAAAAGAAATAAACTTTATGGGTGACTGTGCAAAATGGATTAAAGAATTTCCAAAGTCTAATTGGTTTAAGTTTACATCTGATACTAAAGTACAATTCGCAATGGACAACTTTCATTTTAAGCAAGCATTAATAAACTTAACAACAAAGAAAAATAATGATATTTATGAAGCATTACTTGAATCTGTTAACTCGAATAATAAAAAAGATTTTAAATTATTAATAGAACAATTTAAAGATTTAAACCAGGATAGAATTGAAACAATTGAAAACAAGGAAAAATATATTTTAAACAATTGGAAGGAAAGACAAACTTATTTAAATAATAAATACATGAGATGTTCTATGGAATCTCACATCTCTCATATACTTGCTGATTTATTTACGGCAAGACCTAAGGCTTATTCAAAAAAAGGATTAAATCATTTATTAAAACTAAGGTTATTAAAAGTTAATGGCACTGACATAAAAAAGCTATATTTAAATAAATTAATAAATCCCTCTGAAATTAATGAATGTAATACCCAAACTAAAATCAATGTAAATAAAATAATATTTCCTACTGATACAAAAACTAATAAATATTTAAATAATTTTTATAATACTGGAATGGATACTTTTGACTACATACAAAAAGAAGAAATTAATTTTATTTAACTAATTTCTTAAAAAATTTAACTTTTTGCCACAAAACTCTTTACACTAACA
>CAKPAT010000130.1 GCA_934133155.1 uncultured Bacilli bacterium | reverse complement strand
ATACAAAAACAATTAATTTTTTATTAAATTTATTTCATTTACTAATATAATTTCTTATACAAATTACTATTTATCTTTTTTATATCATAAAAGCAGATAATTATCAACTAATTATCTGCTCTAAAAGATTCTTTTATTATATTTCTTTTATAACTTTGCAAGGATTTCCAACAGCCACACTATTTGATGGAATGTTTTTATTGACAACACTTCCTGCCCCTATTACAACATTATCTCCAATAGTTACTCCTGGAAGCACAACTACATTTCCACCTATCCATACATTATTTCCTACTTTAATAGGTTTTGCATATTCTAATCCTTTATTTCTAGTTTCATAATCTAAAGGATGTCCTGATGTATAAAAACCACAATTAGGTGCAATAAAAACATTATCTCCAAATTCTACTTTTGCACCATCTAATATTGTACAATTATGATTCATATAAAAATTTTCTCCAACGAAAATATTATAACCATAATCGCACCAAAAGTTTTGTTCAACTGTTATTTGTTTTCCTGTCTTTGAAAATAATTTTTTTATTATTCTGTCTTTGCCTTCAAAATCTGATGGTTTTAAATTATTATATTCAAAACAAATATCTTTTGCTTTATATCTATCTTTTATTAATTCTTCATCATATAATTCTCCTGCTAACATTTTATCTTTTTTTGACATAACTTTCCTCCTTTTATAATACCAACTTATCTCTTTTTATTATGCTTATTCATTTTTGATATTTCTTTGAATTTTTCTTTCTTACTTTTTAAATACTGTTCCGAATCGGTATTATATTGTGACTCTTTTTGCAATTTCATATATTGCTCAAATCTTTCTTTTGATAATTCTCCATTTTCTATTGCTTGTAATATTTTACATCCAGGTTCATTTGTATGTGTGCAATTTGAATATTTGCACATTTTGCTAAAATGTTCTATATCACTAAAAGTTTTGTTTATACCACTTTCAGCATTCCACATTCCTAATTCTCTCATTCCAGGCGTATCTATAATCATAGCACCATTTGGCAACATAATCAAATTTCTTGATGTTGTTGTATGTCTACCTCTTGAATCTTCTTCTCTAATTTCTGAAGTTCTCATTACATCTTCACCATATAATGTATTAACAAGTGTTGATTTTCCAATACCTGAAGATCCTAAAAACACAATCGTATTTCCTTTTGAAAAATATTTTTTTATATCTTCTATACCATTTTTATTTATGCAACTTATCGCATATACATCTACTCCAAAAGCAATACTTTGTACTTCATCAATATATTCTTGCACATTTGGTACCAAATCACTTTTTGTTAAAATGATTACTGGAATTCCTCCAGATTCCCAAGCCAAACTTAAATATCTCTCAATTCTATTTATATTAAAATTGTTATTTAGTGATTGCATAATAAAAACATAGTCAAAATTCGCAGCTACTAATTGTTCATGTTGGTTATGTAATTCTCTGTTTCTATCACTTGAAGCTGCTGTTCTTGAAAAAGAACTTTCTCTTTTTAGTGTTTCATAAATCATACTATCTCCGAATTCATTCCATTCAATCAAAACAAAATCTCCTGTTGTAGGATAAATACTGTTCGGATTGTCATAGTAGCAGCCTCTTTTTATTTTCGCAAATCCGTTACCATTGTTACATACAATTTCATATCTATCTTTATGTGTTGCAATTATTCTTGCAATAATCTTATTTTTATCAATTTTCTCTAATATATTTTCTTTTAATCCATAATCTTTTATATTCATTTTAATCCTCTTTTCTTAAAATATCATCATTTTAAGACATTACCGGATCCATTTTATTTAAATATAAATTTTTCAAAAAAACTCCATTCCAAGTCTATTCCTAAACTTTATAAAAACTTTTATTACTAATACTTTACTATTTATATTCTACAATATCCTTTATTGATTTTCTTATATTGTGCAAAGGATTCATTGGACAATCTTCTGCCTTATATCCTAATGGAAGTAAACAAACTGGCACTAATTCATTTGAAATATTAAATTCTTCTCTTAATATTTTTCCATCAAATGCTTCTATCCATATATTATCAACGCCTAAATTTGTTGCTTCTAACATAATATGTGTTGCAACTATACAAGAATCCATTTCATAAGTTGTAAAATCATCTTTTTTAAATGATTGTTCTTTATTGCCACATATAATTAAAACTGTTTTTGCACCATATCTACATCTTGTAGCTTTATCAATTTTGTCTATTCCTTCATCACTTTGAACAACATAAATTTTAATTGGTTGATTATTTTTAGCAGTAGGAGCTAATCTACCAGCTTCTAATATCTTATCTAATTTTTCTTTTTCTAGCTTTCTATCACTAAACTTTCTAACAGCTGTTCTTTTTCTAATAACTTCTTCAAATTCCATTTTTAATCCTCCTTATTAATTTTATTTTGTTAATTGATAACTTTGCTCTATCAATTCTTTAACTAATGTTTTATCTACTTTTTCGTCAACAATAATT
>CAKPAT010000129.1 GCA_934133155.1 uncultured Bacilli bacterium | reverse complement strand
CCACTATTTGAAAGTACATATTATTACAAATTAAACCGCTGTATACCGAACGGTACGTATGGTGGCGTGAGAGGAAAAGCATTCAATAATCCATTGAAAAGTTTTTTCTACTCGATTATAGCCATTCTCCATTTCTTTTAATATATATTTTTTTAATTATATTAACTAAGATTATATATAAGAAAAAAAGTAATATAACTATAAAGTAATACTTAAGAGGAAGGATTACAAAATTAAACGATTTTATATTACAAAAAATAATTGGTGTTATTATTGTAAGTATTAAAGATAAAATGGTAAGTAGGGTAAGTGTCGTGCTTGCTCTTGATTCTACAAATGCTTTTTTAGCGGTTCTTATGTTATGAATAATCATAAGTTCACTTATAAGACACATTACAAACCAAGCTGTTTGAAAGTATGCTTGTTTATCTATGTTATTATATCCTAATACAAACCAAAATATAATAAATGCAATTGAGTCAATTACTGACGATGTTATACCCATTACTTTCATAAATTTTGATATGCCTTTGGTATTCCACTTTTTAGGCTTTCTTAAAAATTCTTCATCAACACTATCATATGGAATTCCTATTTGAGAAAAGTCATAAATAAAATCCTGAAATAACATTTATATAGGTAAAAGAGGTAAGAATGGTAAGAATATACTTGCAATCATAATACTAAATACATCTCCAAAGTCTCCTGATAGAGCCATTTTCATGTATTTTATTATGTTAGCATACACTTTCCTTCCTTCTATTACACCATCATAAATAACATTTAAACTTTTTTCTAATAATATAATATCACTTGCTTCTTTAGCTATGTCAGTTGCACTGTTAACTGATATACCAACGTCTGCACTATGTAGTGATGGAGCATCATTAACACCATCTCCCATGTATCCAACAACATGGCCTTTTTCTTTGAATAATCTAATTATTCTTTCTTTTTGAAGTGGATTAAATCTAGCATATATATTTACGTCATCAATCATAGAAGATAACTCTTCATCAGTTAATTTATCAATGTCCGCACCAATTAGAACTTTATCACTATTAATTCCAACTGTTTTACATATGTTTTCTGTTGCGTACTTGTTATCACCTGTTATTACTTTTAAGTTTATGCCAGCCTTCTTAAGCTTTAATAATACATTTTTAACATCTTTTTTAGGCGGATCTAAAAACCAAACAAAACCAATTAATATCATATCTTTTTCGTCTTTGCTAGAGAAAATGTCTTTACCAGGATATTCTTTTTTTTCGGCGAGTGCGATAACCTGCATTCCACTTTCTTCTAATTCTTTAGCCTTTTTGTTTACAACATCTATTATTTTATCCGTGATTTTTTCTTTTTTATTTCCAATAAGGGCTTTATTGCAGGATTTTATAACCTCTTCTAAAGCACCTTTAGTAATCATTTTGTATCCATTTACACTTTTAACTACGATGCTAGTTTTCTTCCTGTTATAATCAAACGGAATTTCATCTATCTTTTCGTATTTATCTTTAATATTATCTATTTTATTTTTTTTAGCATACAAAATAACTGCTTTATCAACTATGTTTTTTATACCTGTTGAAAAATAACTATAGTACATTTATGTTTTCTTTTCCATTTGTATCTATGTATTTTTGAAGAGTTATGTTATTTTCAGTTAATGTTCCTGTTTTATCAGTACAAAGTACATCTATTGCTCCTAAATTTTGAATTGCATCAATTTTTTTAACAAGTGTTTTTTTCTTAGCAAGTGTTTTGCTGCCCTTTGTTAAATTTACGTTAACTATCATTGGAAGCATGCTAGGCGTGATACCAACTGCAACTGAAAGAGCAAATAAAATAGCTTCCTTAAAATTTCCTTTAATTACGCCATCTACCACCAAAACGACAAGACAAACAACAATCATATATGTAATTAACATCTTAGTTATGTTTTTCATTCCTTTTTCAAAGTTTGTTACTTCTTTTGTGTTATCTATTTCTTTTCCCATTGAACCAAGGTAAGTGTTAAATCCAGTTTCAATTACAATTGCAGTTGCACTTCCAGTAATTACACTAGAGCCCATTAAACATATGTTATCCATGCTAAATACGTCTTTAGCGTCGTTTTTTTTGCCTTTTTTTTCGATAGGTACACTTTCACCAGTAAAAACAGATTGATTTAAAAATAAGTCTTTACTTTCTAAAACAATTACATCCGCGGGAACAATTGAACCAGCATTTAATTTTATAATGTCTCCAACAACTACTTTTTCTGTTTTGATGGTGTTTTCTTTACCACTTCTAAGTACGTTTGCAAGGCTATATATACTTGCTTTTAATTTTCTGTTAAATTTATAAACCGAGTAGTCCTGGATGAACCTTATAACAGCACTTATAACGGCAATTAAAACTATTATTAATGAACCTAGCTTATCACCTAAAGAGAAGTTTATAACTGCTAAAACAAGTAATATTATAATAAACTGATCTTTAAATGAGCTTAAAAGAAAATATATCCAAGGCTTTTTATCATCCTTAATAACTACGTTTGGACCATATTCTTTAAGTCTTTTTGA
>CAKPAT010000128.1 GCA_934133155.1 uncultured Bacilli bacterium | reverse complement strand
CGATAAGTGAAAAAGTAAATGCAATTAATAATGTAGTTAGTATATTTTAGTCTTACAAGTGCTCTTAATGTACACTATAACGCAATTATGGTATAATTATATTGTAAATGTTTTTGGTAGAATCGAGGTATTTATGAAAGAAAATGTTAATAAACAATTATCTCTAAGCCAAAGAACCAGAATTGAAGAAATGTTAAACCAAAGAAAAAGAAAATTTGAAATTGCAAATGAATTAGATAAAACACAATCAACAATTGCAAGAGAAATTAATAAGCACAGGATTTTAAAACCACATAACATTTACAATAGCGACAATAATTATAATTGTAAATATTTTATTAATTGCAAAGTTTGTACAGGTAAATGTAAAATATTTCAACCAATATCTTGTAAAGACAGAGATAGAAATATTGGAGCTTGTAATAATTGCCCAAAATTAAAATCTTGCAAATTGGATAAGTATTTTTATATTGCAGAAAAAGCACACGAACAATATAAATATACTTTAACAGACGCAAGACAAGGAGTAAATTTAAACACAACAGAATTAATTGAATTAGCCCATCTTATTTGCCCCTTAATAAAAAAAGGTCAATCAATTTATACAATCTTAACAAATCACCCAGAAATAAAGTTCTGTGAAAAAACAATATATAATTACATAGAAATGGGATTATTTAAAGATTGGGGCGTAACAAATCTTACATTAAAGAGAAAAGTAAGAAGAAGATTATCAAAGAAAAAATTAAAAAAGAGAAAAGATTCAAAAGATTATACAGGAAGAACTTATACAGATTATTTAGAATATAAAATTCAGAATCCAAATACAGTCACAACCGAAATGGATACCGTTTATAATAATCAAGCAGGTCCATATATTCAAACTTTTATATTTGAAAATACTTCATTTATGATAGGAATATTGCACCAAAATAAAACAGCTGATTCCATGTCAGAAAGTCTGAATAAATTTCAAGATAAATTATCAGATACAGAATATAAAAATTTATTTTCGGTATTATTAACAGATAGAGGTTCTGAATTTGCAAAACCACAGCAGTTTGAAATAAATACAGACACAGGAGAAATACGAAGTAAAATTTTTTATTGTGACCCAATGCAATCAAGTCAAAAGCCACATGTAGAAAACAATCATAACTTTATAAGAGAAGTACTTCCAAATGGACAAGACTGGAGTCATTTAACACAAGAAAAAATCGATTTAATGTTTTCTCATATTAATTCAACTCCAAGAGAAAACTTAGGAAATAAAACACCATATGAAATATTCACTTTTATATATGGTGAAGAACTAGCAGAAAAATTAAATATACAAAAGATAGAAAAAGACGAGGTTTGCACAACTCCTCGACTTTTAAAATAAGGTTTTTATAAACCTAAAATAAACAATAATCTATAACCAAAAACATTTGCATAACTGAACACTTAAAAGCAAGGCAAAATAGCATTTACTTTTACAGAAAAAAAATTTAATGCGATTTTGCTTATTAAGTATGCAAATTATCTCTTGACTATATCTTAATTTTACAAGAAAATAGTAAAAAAAGCAATACTTTAATACTAAAATATTGCTTTTAATTTGCATTTTTTCTTACAACTTGCATTTACTTTACAGAATTGCATTTAACTTTTCACTTGACGTGTTTTTTTAATGTTTTTACATTTACTCTTGTAGCTAATATTTTGTTATGATATAATCTATAAAAATCAAATTTGAAAGGATTTATAGCAATGAAAAATTTTTTTATTATTTTAGCAATGAAATTACTAAATTTAATTTTAAAAGTATGTCATAAAAATGGAGGAAACCTTTTAGGTAAAATTGCATTTGATTGGAATCCTAATATATTCAAATACTTTAAGGTAAATTGTCCTGTAATTGCCGTATCTGCAACAAACGGCAAAACCATGACAAATAATTGCATTGGTTACACCTTAAAAACTGCTGGATATAAAGTAGTAAGCAATGTTGAAGGTAATAATATGGAAACTGGCATATTGTCTACTCTTTTAAAGAATTGCACACTAACAGGAAAAATCAAAGCAGATTATTTAGTTTTTGAAGTTGATGAAAGTTATATACCAGTAGTATTCAAGGATTTCAAACTTGACACATTAGTAATTTTAAATTTTTTCCGTGATCAATTAGATAGAAATGGCGAAGTTGAATCTCTAATTTTAAGGATTAATGAATTTTTAAAATCTTATACAGGAAATTTAATTTTAAACAATGACGACCCTAATGTTGCAAGACTTGGAAATGCTAACCCAGAAAATAAAAATGTATTTTATTTCAGTGTAGATAGATATGAATTTGCAACTGATGAAATAAAAGAAGCTGGAGAGGGTAAATTCTGTCCATTCTGTAAAACCAGATTGGAATATGAGTATTATCAATATTCACATGTTGGAAAATTCAAATGTCCTAATTGTAGATTTGGTGATAATGATATTTTTAAATTAGCAACTAATGTTGATTTAAAAAATAAGTGTTTTAATATTGATGATGTAACTTATAAAATACTTGGAAATAGTATTTATTTAATTTATAACTACACAGCTGTAATTGCTACTTGTAGCTTGTATAATATTCCTACAGAATTTGTAAAAAAAGCTTTATCAAGCTTTGCATTAAATAATGGAAGGCTGGAAGAATTAGAAATAAATGGCATAAAGACACTTATTAATTTAGCTAAAAACCCTA
>CAKPAT010000127.1 GCA_934133155.1 uncultured Bacilli bacterium | reverse complement strand
ACCAAGACCTGCCAATGGTTGCTCATAATGCCAAATTCGATGTATCATTGTTAGTCATGGCCCATAAAAAATACAACTTAGGCGAATTCACCAACACCGTAATAGATACCCTAGAGCTCTCAAGAGCCCTAGATACCGGTTACGCCAGACACAGCTTATCCGCCTTAGTTAAAAGATATGACGTCCCATGGGACGAAAGTGCTCACCACCGTGGTGATTATGATGCCGAAGGAACAGCACTAGTACTTCACAAAATGTTAAAAAAACTAGTATCCATGAACTTCAAAACAATCAAAGACCTAGATAAACTCATATCAAAAGACGAAATACACAAATATGGTTCAGCCTACCACGTAAATATAATTGCCAAAAACAAAGTAGGCCTGAAAAATCTATTCAAAATAATTTCCTACGCCAACACAAAATATCTATATAAAACACCAAGAATACTAAGAAGCGAAATAGAAAAACATAAAGAAGGATTATTAATTGGAAGTGGATGTTATGAAAGTGAAATATTTAAAGCTGCAAGAAGTAAATCTGATGAAGAACTTGTAAACTTAATAAACTTCTATGACTACGTTGAAGTTCAGCCATTAGATGTCTATGACCACCTAATACAAACACATGACTTCAATAGCAAATTAGAGCTTATGGAGCACATCAAAAAAATAATCAGAGTAACTAAAGAAGCCGGCAAAATAATCGTTGCCACTGGTGACGTACACCATATTGAAAAAGAAGATAGAATTTATAGGGAAATCATCGTAGGTCAAAAAGTGCCAGGTGGTGGCAGACACCCGTTAGCAAAAAAAGACATCACCCAAATACCTTCTCAGCACTTTAGAACAACAAATGAAATGCTAGAAGATTTCGCATTTCTAGATGAAAATTTAGCCAAAGAAATAGTTATTGAAAATCCTAAAAAAATAGCTGATATGGTAGAAATAATTGAAGTAATAATTGATACCGGTGGTATTCCATTTGCCCCTAAAATACCACACTGTACCGAAACAACAACCGACCTAGTCTATGATAAAGCTGAAAGCATATATGGTAAACCACTTCCTTATAATATTGAAGAAAGACTAGCCACCGAATTATATGGAGACGAACCATTTAACACAATTAAAAAACTTACACCAAAAGAAAACCTGACAGAAGAAGAATACCAAAAAATAATTCATCAGAAATTAAATGAAGTAATGCGTAGTTATAAAGAGGGCGTGGTAAACCTATTTAAAAAGGAAAATCCAGACATAAAAGATGAAGAAATAACAAACAAAATGACCGGTATAATTGGTGCTAATTTTGATGTCATATACCTTATCGCCCAAAAATTAGTAAAAAAATCAAACGATGACGGATATTTAGTAGGTTCAAGAGGTTCAGTAGGATCATCACTAGTTGCAACAATGATGGGAATAACCGAAGTAAACTCACTTCCACCGCATTATGTATGTCCAAACTGTAAACACTCAATATTTGAACTAAATGGTAAATCACTCGGAAGCGATTATGGAAGTGGATTTGATTTGCCAGACATGAATTGCCCAAAATGTAACACCAAAATGAGCAAAGACGGACAAGACATGCCATTTGCTACATTCCTAGGCTTCCACGCTGATAAAGTTCCCGATATTGATTTAAACTTTTCAGATTTAAACCAAGCTGCCGCTCATGAATACACCAAAGTGTTATTCGGAGTAGACAACGTTTATAGAGCAGGAACAATCGGAACAGTCGCCGAAAAAACAGCCTTCGGTTTCGTTAAAGGTTACTGCGAGGACAAAGGAATAGCCATGCGTACTGCTGAAGTTGAAAGATTAGCCATGGGATGTACAGGGGTAAAAAGAACAACTGGCCAGCATCCAGGCGGTATAGTTGTAATTCCAGGTTACATGGATGTATTTGATTTCACCCCATTTCAATATCCGGCAGACGACGCCACAAGTGCTTGGAGAACAACCCACTTTGATTATCATGCCATTGACCAAGACGTCCTTAAACTAGATATACTAGGTCATTCAGGACCAACAAAACTAAGACTGATACAAAATATAACAGGTGACGATATCACCAAAGTCCCATTAGACGATAAAGAAACAATGGGTATATTCCTATCACCAAAACCGTTAGGAGTAACAAAAGAGCAAATAATGAATGATACAGGAACTCTAGGAATACCTGAATTTGGAACCCCATTTACACTGCAAATGGTTAAAGAAACAAAACCAAAAACTTTTGCTGAACTTGTAAAAATATCAGGACTATCACATGGTACAGACGTATGGAATGGAAATGCAAAAGACTTAATAGATAAAGGAATAGTTCCGTTCAGCGAAGTAATTGGATGTCGTGATGATATCATGGTATACCTAATGTACCATGGACTTGAACCAATAAAAGCCTTTAAAATAATGGAATTCGTCCGTAAAGGGAAAGCTAGTAAACAACCGGATAAATGGGCTGAATATGTAGAAACCCTAGAAGAAGCCGGTATAGAAAAATGGTTCATAAACTCATGCCAAAAAATAAAATACATGTTCCCGAAAGCCCACGCAGTAGCATATGTCATAAACGCCTTCAGACTAGCATATTATAAAGTCCACAAACCAGCCGTTTATTATGCCGCTCAGTTTTCCGCCGAATATTCAGACTTCGACATAGACGCCATGATAAAAGGCTATGACGCCGTAAGAAAAAAAATACTAGAAATAAACGAA
>CAKPAT010000126.1 GCA_934133155.1 uncultured Bacilli bacterium | reverse complement strand
GTATATGGCTGGGGGGTTTACTTATAATAATTTTAAGCCAGAAGAGGCATTTATATATAGCAGAAATGATGATGGCAGTTTAAATTATTCGGCTTTAAATTCCTATGCGTCTAGGACTTTTGTTTCTAATATTATAATTCCTTCTACGGTTAAGACTATTGAATATTATTCTTTAAGGTTTGCGAGAGCTTCAGAGGTAACTTTTCCAGAGGGTTTTGAGAAAATTATTGGTTATGCGACTATGCAGTCGAGTATTAAGGTGATTAATCTTCCTAGTTCTGTTAGTGAGATTAGCACAGCTGCTTTTGATAAAAGTCCTAATCTTGAGGTTATTAATATTGATAAATTAGAAGGCAGTATCAGTGGTAGTCCATGGGGTGCGAGTAATGCGGTGGTAAATTTTAGAAAAAGTTAAAAAAAAAACTTACATAAAAAATTTATTTGTGTTAAAATGAAAAAGCTTTGGAGAAAAGTTTTTTTATTTGAGGAGGGTGATTTTTGTGAAAACTTTGGATCTTGGAAAAGATAAGATTAGTAAGTTACTTATGGCTTTTGCTGTTCCTTGTGTTATTAGTATGCTG
This sequence comes from uncultured Bacilli bacterium, assembly GCA_934133155.1. GTDB lineage: Bacteria > Bacillota_I > Bacilli_A > RF39 > UBA660 > Coprosoma. The sequence goes on along the minus strand of CAKPAT010000126.1, from coordinate 2,210 downwards.
ATAAATTCTGTTTACAATATTGTTGATCAGATTTTTATTGGTAAAGGTGTTGGAACTTTAGGTAATGCTGCTACTAATGTTATTTTTCCGCTTGTGATTATTTTTAATGCTTTAGCTGGACTTATTGGTAATGGTGCGGCGGCTAATTTATCTTTAAAGCTTGGTGAGGGTGATAAGAAGTCGGCTTCTAAAAGTATTGGTCAAACGATTATTTTAACTGTTTTGGTTTCTATTATTTTTAGTGTGCTTGCTTTTGTTTTTTTGCCTAAACTTGTTTATTTATTTGGGTGTACAGAAAGTGTTTACAAATATGCGATAGATTATGGTAAGATTATTATTTTAGGTGCGCCTTTTATGATAATTTATTCTTCTTTTTCTAGTATTATTAGAGCTGATGGAAGTCCTAAATATTCAATGATTATGCTTGTGATTGGTGCGATTATTAATATTATTTTAGATCCTATTTTTATTTTTGGATTTAATATGGGTGTTAGTGGCGGTGCTATCGCAACGGTTATTGGACAGTTTGTGTCTTTTGTGATTGCTATTTTGTATTTTAAGAATGTGAAGTCTGTAAAGCTTTCTTCTTCTGATTTTAAGCTTGATGGTACTGTTTTGAAGATTTTATCCTTAGGTCTTTCTTCTTTTATTACGCAAGCTACTATTTTAGTTTTATTTGTTTTTATGAATAATATTTTAACTGGTCTTGGAAGTTTAACAAAGTTTGGTGAGGATATTCCACTTTCTGTTTATGGTGTTATTTCTAAGATTAATAGTTTATACATTTCGACTGTTTTAGGTATTTCTATTGGATGTCAACCTATTATTGGATTTAATTATGGTGCAGGTAAGGAAGATAGAGTACGTGAGACTATTAAGAAGGTTTTAAAGGTTAATTTTATTGTTGGTATTGTTTTCAATTTAATTTTTATTTTATTTCCTTCTGAGATTGCTGGAATATTTATTTCTAAAAATGATGCTTCTTATAGTTTATTTATAGAGTTTGCTGTTATGATGTGTCATAGTTTCTTTCTTGTGATTGCTTTAAATTTTTTAGAAATGACTACAAGTATTGTTCTTCAGTCTTTAGGTCATGTTGTTAAGGCGACTGGTGTTACTTTTATTAGACAAATTATTTTGCTTATTCCGATTTCTTTAATTTTAGCGTATGGCTTTAATATGGGTATTTATGGTGTTTTATATGCTGGTTTAATTTCGGATATTTTATGCTTTATAATTGCTATTTTCATTATGCGAAGTGAGTACAAGAAGCTTACTTTAAATGATGGTGAATTATCTTTATCAGATGAACATGAGGATGTTTCTTATAATGGTAAAAGGATTGTTATTACTATTTCTAGAGAATATGGTTCTGGTGGTAGATTTACCGGTAAGCTTATTGCTGAAAAGCTTGGAATACCATTTTATGATAAGGATTTAATTACTTTATCAGCTGAAAAGTCGGGATTGAGTGAGGCCTATGTTTTGAAAAATGAACAAACTAAATCTGTGAGCTATGAAAATAATAATGATGATAGACTTTTTATTGCGGAAAAAGAGGTTATCAGTAAACTTGCAGAAAATTCTTGTGTAATTGTTGGAAGATGTGCTGATTATATTTTGAAAGATGATCTTAATGTCTTTAAGGTGTTTTTATATAGTGATTTAAATTCTGAGGTTGAAAGGGCTATAAATTATTATGGACTTTCTCCCGAAAATACTTTAAAAGAGATTAATAGAATTAATAAAGAAAGAGCGAAGCATTATAAATTTTATACTAATAAAAACTGGAAAGATTTTAGTAATTATGACTGTGCTTTTAACGTTGATAAGTATGGAGTAGAGAAGACTGCTTCAAATATTATTGATATTATTAAAGGCCTTTAAAGAGATTTGTTTTTACAAGTTTCTTTTTTTGTTTGATTTTCTTTTTTGTATGTTTTTTATTTTTAGATTTTGAAAATTGGCTTAAGTAAATTTGGCAAATTGGTTAAATTTTATATTTAGAAAGGATGAAAGCATCATTTGACTATATTTTTATGATGTGTATAATGGCATTTAGTTGCTATCTATAGTTAAATGAGGAGATGAATATAATGGGAAATAGGAATAAATTTTATACTGCAAAATATGGACTGATTTTTAAAAATTTATTTTGCATTAAGCCTTATGATAATTTAAAAGATTTAATAGAAGACGTAACTGAAAGA
>CAKPAT010000125.1 GCA_934133155.1 uncultured Bacilli bacterium | reverse complement strand
ATTGGTGAAATTATAGGTAAACCACACACAACTATTTCTAGAGAAATATTATCAAGAAGAATTTTAATTAAAGGAAATCATTTTAATAATTTTAATGTGAAATGTGATAAAACTAAAGAAAGCACCGTTTGTTTGTAACGGTTGTCCTAATAAAAATAAGTGTAAAAAAAATCGTTATTTCTATTATGCCGAAGACGCTAACAATGACTATCGTAGAACTTTGGTTGAATCTAGACAAGGTATTGATTTAGATAAGTATTCTAAAGAAGATATTTATTTAATGATGAATCATATTAATAATACTAAAAGAGAAAAATTAAATGATGATACGCCTTATAATTTAATGAAAGAAAAAATAGGAGAAGAAAATATAAAAAGACCTAGGTTTCTATTTTATCCCCGCAAAAGATATTATACTTAAACTTAGTCTATTCAATAAAGATAATAATAAATAACGAAACCTAGGCTAAGATTATTTATTATTATCGAATGGGTAAAACGGTACACTTAATCATTCATAATTTTGCATCTTAAATGGTGCATTTAGTCATTCACATTAACGTGTTCTACACTTTTTGGCGTGGAATGAAATATTAAAATTGTCACATTTTAATAATGTATAAGTCAAATAAATACACTATTTTGGACCATTTACTCGTTCAGTACCATTATACTACTATACTTTTCAATTTTGGTCAATTTAAACTTTCACTAATAATTAATGATTTAACATTAAGATTACTACTGTAATTTTTAATAATTATTTGTTGTAAAAAAGCATGTAATTTTCATTTATTATTCACAAAAAATCTGTAAATAGTAACAAATAATGTGGATTTGTTCATGTTCTTGTGCTATACTTTTTTCAAAGGTACAGAATGGTAGATATAGATTCGTGGGAGAAAAAATATGAAGAAGCATAGAAAATGTAAAAAGATAATAATAGCTTTTGTAATAGTGTTGTTTATAGCATTTGTTGCAGTAATTGGACTACACAAAACAGGGATTTATCGTTTTGATTTCTTAAAGAACATCTATAAAAAAATTGATTTTCAACTAAATACGAATGAGCTTAACATTCCACAGGACGCTCTTTCATTTTCTGTTTATGATATTGAACAGGAGAAATATTTATTTTACGAGGGCGATAGCCAACTTCCCACAGTAGCAAGTTTGGCGAAATTATTTGTCATTGATTACGCTCTGAAAAAAGTTGATTTAGATGATGTTGTTGAAGTAAATCAAGAGGTATTGGAACTTGTGCCAGTGGGATCATCTTTAGCAAACCTAAAGGCTGGGCAGTACACAGTTAAACAAATCATGGAGGCAATGCTTGTTCCTTCGGGAAATGACGCTGCCTATGCGTTGGCATATCATATCGCTAAAAACGAATTAGGAGAAGGTTATACAGTAACGGAATATATAGATTATTTTATGACAGAACTTCGTGAGTATTTAATTGAAGAAGGTTATTCCAAAACAAATTTGTATAATGACCCAAGCGGGGCTTCTATGCAAGCTGATACTCATTTAGATGATATTAACCATGTAGCTTTGAAACTTCTTAATTACGATTTTGTTAGAGAATGTATTGGAGAAAGCTCTTTCTCAATTCAAACTCCGCAAGGTGAATTTACATGGAAGAATACTAATGAGTTCTTAGACAAAAATTCACCATATTATAATACAAATGTAAAAGGAATGAAAACGGGAACTATGGCATCTTCTTATAGCATTGTTGTTCTTTACGAAAAAGATGAAAAGAAATATTTGATAACTTGTTTAGCTGCGTTGTCAAATGAGGGAAGATATAAAGCGGTGCAGTCCGCTATAAATACGATTATTAAATAATAGCGAAGTATCCTTTAAATGAAACATTAAAAAAATCTCCCCTACGCACAAGGAACAGCCGAGAAAATCGACTGTCCTTTTTGTCTAAATAAAACCATCGAATAGTCCGAGGGTTCGGTTTAGCTTTAGCGATGAGTCTTTAAAATTAAAACTCCTTTGTTATAATATGTAATGCAATCTGGCAAAAAGCATTAAAAATAACAAAGGAGGGATGTCCAATGAAGGACATGAATAGTTTATCACACACAAAGTGGAATTGTAAATATCATGATTCGACAGATCAATTGATAAAAATATATATTTATAGTATAATAAATGTGTAATAAATAAAAACGCACATTGGCATTTGTTATATATAAAGAATATAATAACCTTAGTAAATGAATGCAAACATTGTTTGCGATTTGTTTGCAATAGAGAAATATTTATAATAACAAAAATACTATAAATATTATAAATATAATAGATTACTAAGACGGTAAAGCCTTGAAATATCAATAATATTATAAGTATTATAAATATGGGAGTTTCTACAACATGTGGTTCTGATAAGAAGTACAAACAATGTTGTGGAAAATAATCGGTTAGCCCTTTATTTATAAGAGTTTGAGAAATTTGAAGATAATCTCAAAAATACAAGAAATAGCTCAAAAATGGCACATGTCTATATTTTGTCTATATAAATGATGTAGACAAAATAATATAATTGGAGGTTAAAATGTCTAACAAAGATGTAATAGATAAAATTAGAAACTTATCAATACAAGAACAAAGAAATATATCTTATGAAAAATTGATAAAAATTATAGAACCACTAACATCAGATGAAATTATAGAGTTAAGTAATGTGATAGGATATCCTGTATTTACAAGATTATGTATGGGAGAACTAAAACATCGTTTTGTTTTACTACAAGATGGGGCAGCAGCGATAATTGTTAACAGCAAGGGGCAAATTCTATTGCAAAGTAGAGCCGATAGAGATAAATGGGGCTTACCGGGTGGTTGTCAAGAATTAGGAGAACGATTTCAAGA
>CAKPAT010000124.1 GCA_934133155.1 uncultured Bacilli bacterium | reverse complement strand
GAGTATTATATCATTAGATGGGACATAATCAAAAGATAACACTTAAGACATTATCACAAGTTAATCATAAAATGTTTTTATCTCTCTCTTGTTAAAGTTGACATTTGTTCTATTTAGTGTATAATATATCTTACCTTTGAAAGGGGAAGTGAATATGAATATAAAAGCAGATAATTTTTTGCAAACAGATTTATACACATTAGGTTTATCAGAAGAGGCATGCATTTTACTATATCATCTAGGAATAGAAACAGGTTTAGATTTAATTATGGCGGATAAAGAAATCCTTTTCCAAAATGAAAAATACAAAAAAATAAAAGGAGAAGTGGAAAATTTTTTGAAAGCACATGGTCTATCATTAGAAAGCCAAATTTCAAACAAAATTGAAGATTACTCATCAGATGATAGCACATATCAAACTTTTATTAAAAAATTTAAAAAAGCAAAAACACTACAAGATTTAAAAGAAATTTGCTTTGATTACAAATCATTTTTAAGCGGTATGGGAGCTAGAGAAGAATTTGCATCTAAATATTATGATTTTGAAAAAGAAGCGGGTCAAAGTGTTACATATGTTTTCACAAGAGAAAATAAAGTAATTATATTAGATTATAAAAATGTATTAGAGGCGTTATATTACTTTAATGTAAAAGCCCTAGAAGAAGCACAAAATTTATTTGAAGAGCCAAAAACATTAAAAAAGACAAGAAACAATTAAAAACTTCCTATAATTAGTAAAAGGGGTACATTTATGATAAAAACAAAAAAACAAGGATTACTTATCGTTTTATCAGGATCAAGTGGCAGTGGAAAAAACACCGTTTGCGATTTAGCAAAAAAAACCAATAAAAATTTATGGGAATCTATTTCCATGACCAGCAGAAAACCAAGAGAAGGCGAAGAAGACGGCAAGGATTATTACTTTGTAACAGAAAAAAAATTTGAGGAAAACATTGAAAAAGGAAACTTATTAGAATATGCTAAATTTGCTGGAAACTACTATGGAACCCCAAAATCAAGTGTGCAAAAAATGCTCGATAGTGGTAAAGATGTTTTACTTGTTATCGAAATTCAAGGTGCCTTACAAATAAAAGAAAGATTTCCATCGGCATTATTTATCTTTCTTCTCCCCCCAAGCATGAAAGAACTTAAAAGAAGATTAAAATTAAGACATACAGAATCCGAAGAAGAACTCATGAAAAGATTTTCTATCGCTTATAAAGAAATAAACGAACTCCCAAAATACAATTATGTCATTGTTAATGATGAAATAGACGAGGCTGCAAACAAATTAAACGCTATAATAACTGCTGAAAAATGCCGTGTTGATCGCATAGAAGAAGTTTACTTAGACAGTGAAGAAGAAAAAATGCATGAAACATTAGTTGATAAGGAACTTGAAAATAAAAGGGTAAATCTGTAAAGGAGCAAAAACTCCTTTTAATTTTTTCTTGACGATTGAATGTACATTCAACTATAATATGATTGGAGGAAAAATATGACAAGAAAAGAATTAACCTGTGACTGTAATATAATACATAAAGAGTCTGTAGAGCATGCCTTAAAAAGTAAACCAACCACATATGAATTAAATCATCTGTCAAAATTATTTAAACTATTAGGTGACAAAACAAGAATAAATATACTTTGGGTATTGAGTAGCCACGAAATGTGCGTTTGTGACATCGCCTGCGTCCTAGATATGACAAAATCATCAATATCTCATCAGCTAGCCATACTAAAAAAAGAGAATATCGTAAAATCAAGAAGGGATGGAAAAGAAATATATTATAAATTAGACGACGAACACATCGAAAAATTATATGAAATAGGAAAAGAACATATAGTACACAAGGAGAAAGAAAATGAAATATAAATATAGTATAAACAATCTAGATTGTGCAAATTGTGTCAGAAAAATAGAAGAAAGCTTAAATAAAAATAAAGACTTTCAAAACGTTAAAGTAAACTTTAACACTTGTAAACTATCATATGAATCTGAAAAAATTTTCACCATAAAAGAGTTAAACGAATTAATCAAAAAAGTAGAGCCAGATGCCTACATCACCAAAGAAGAAGAGCAAACAAAAAAACAGTTTCATTTAAGTATATTAATAATAGGCGTAATAATCGGATTTACTGCATATTTTATAAACATACCCAACACATTAAAAATAATCCTTTATATAATCTCATACACTTTACTGCTTTATAAAGTAACATCAGATGCTATTAAACAACTAATTAAAGGCAATGGAGTAAACGAAAACGCTTTAATTAGTATCTCTTGTATAGGAGCATTACTACTTGGAGAAGTATTAGAAGGCATCATGGTTATTGCTTTATACACGGTCGGCAAAATATTAGAAGAAAAAGCTGTAAATAACTCCAGAAGCTCTATAAAAAACTTACTCAATATAAAAGAACCATATGCCAACAAAAAGGATGGGAATAAAGTAAAAGTAGAACAGCTAAAACAGGGTGACATAATTATCATAAAAAAAGGCGAAAAAGTGCCTGCAGACGGCATAATAATTAAAGGAAATACTAAACTAGATATGCAGGCATTAACCGGCGAAAGTGAACCTGTAAAAATAAATGAAAACGAAAATATTTTATCTGGAAGTATTAACATGGAAAATATTATTGAAGTAAAAGTAACAAACGAGTTTAAAGATTGCACTGTTTCTAAAATTTTAGAACTCCTAGAAAATGCCACCGATAAAAAAACACAAACAGAAACAATGGTATCTAAAATAAGTAAAGTATATACGCCAATAATCATAATTTTAGCAATATCAATAATTATTTTACTACCTTTATTTGGCATCACTTTAGAAGAAAGTATCTATAGAGCATTAACATTCTTAGTAATTTCTTGCCCTTGTGCAATAGCCATATCCGTGCCTCTTTCGTAC
>CAKPAT010000123.1 GCA_934133155.1 uncultured Bacilli bacterium | reverse complement strand
GTTCAGTAAACCAAAAAGGACAAATTCAACCAATTGGTGGAGTTAATGAAAAAATAGAAGGATATTTCCAAATTTGTCAAATGAGAGGACTTGATGGAACACATGGAGTTATTATACCAATTCAAAATGTTAATAACTTACAACTTTCTGATGAAGTTGTAGATGCTGTAAAAAATAAATTATTTCATATTTATGCAATATCAACAATTGATGAAGGAATTGAAATTTTAACAGGAGTACCAGCAGGAAAGAAAGATAAATATGGTAATTTCCCAGCAGGTACAGTAAATTATTTAGCTTATGAAAAATTAAAAAAATATGCAAAAATCTGTGAAAAATAAATAATTTTAGTTTTTAGTGGCTTTTTAATTGTATTTTATAAAAATGTTGAAAATAAAATTTAAATGAATTAAAATATAAATGTAGATGTAAGAGAGAAGCTTGAAGAAAAATAAGCGGAGGAAAAGAAATATGGAGAAAAAAGAGATATTAGAAAAAAGTTTAAAGGAGATTAAAGAACAATTAGACACATTAGATATACCAAGTGAAGAAATGAAAAAACTTATTTACGAAATGTTTAAGAAACTTGAAACAAGAATGGAACAAATAGGTGCAACAGGAAAAACACTAGCTAATGATGTAGATATGTACAAGAGTCAATTTATTCAGTATGTAAATGCTTTATATAAACAAAGTCAAGAAAAAAGTTCACATAGAACAGAGGTAGATTCTGCTGATAAATTGCTTGAAAGTGGAAATACTGATGGTGCAAAGCGTCATATTAAAGAAATACCTAATGCATTGGCATATGACCGGATATGAAAATAATATGACAACTTCAATGATTGAATATTTTGAAAATCTAGAAGAACTATTAAAACTTCAATATGCTCCAGATCTTACTGATTTAGTTAGAAATAGTTATGGTTTTGGAAGTATAGGAGCAAGTGAAGATACAAGAAGAGCAGACGAAATGGATAGAATAATAGTAAATTTAAGAAAAGAATATGATGAAAAAATATACCAATTATTAAAAACTGAAAAAAATGTAACATTAAATAAAATAGACGAAATTGTACAAAGCTTAGGAATAGATTCGAGTAAAAAAGAGGTTTCGACTACAGGTATTAAGGACATGATAACTCACTCTGGTGCTACATACACAACTGTTAATGATGCAACTGATGAAATACGTAAAAGCAAATGGAGAGAGCTAGCAAGCCAACTTCCGCCATGCCGTTAAGATAATGATAAAAAAGTTGATGATAGATGAATTTAAGATGATTATTTAAAAGATATAAAAATGGAGAAAAAATAATGGAAATGCAAGTAAAAAAAGAAATTGCTCAGGCATATGTAGAAGTATTAGAAATTATAAAATATATGGAGCCTGAACTGGTAAAAAAAATACCACAAAAACTAATACAATTTTTTGAAGAGCATAAAGATGAAAATTATCACTTCAAATTTGATGAAAATACAGACATTGAAAATCAAAAAATATCAATAGAAGCAGGAAGTATATTAGCAATTTTAATGTTAAATTATATTGCAGATGAACAAGAAAAAAACGAAATAAATAAAATTTTAACAGAAAATGAAAAAAAGTATGAAGAAGAACTTAGAGAAAAGTATAATCCGGATAATTTATTTAAAAAGAAAGAAATAAAACAAGATGATAATTTAGAAGAACAGCATAGTTTAGTTATTGTAGAAAATAAACCTTGGTATAAAAAAATATTTGAAAAAATAAAAAATATATTTAAAAAATAGGACTCTATGTCAATAGGTGGATGGAAGACTTTTAAAGTTTTCTGTTCCAGCTTTTTTATTATAATTCAATGTTTAAAGTAAAAAATATCTAAAAATCTGTAATTTATTGGAAAAGTAAAAATACATAGATATAAGAAAGAGAGGGAGAAATGCAAGAACAAGAATATGAAATACAAAATATAAAATCATTTGAATTAGCAGATATATTTGATTGTGGACAATGCTTTAGGTGGAATAAGCAATCAGATGGAAGTTATACAGGAATATTTAAAGAAAATGTAATGAATGTTCAAAAACAAGGAAATACTGTTAAATTTAAAGGAATATGCAATGGAGATATAAAAGAAATTGTTCAAGATTATTTTGATTTGAATCGTAATTATGAAGAAATAAAAGAAACTCTTTCAAAAATAGATGATAATGTAAAAACAAGCATACAATATGGGCAAGGAATTAGAATATTAAATCAAGATTTATGGGAAATGATAATATCATATATTATATCTGCAAACAATAATATTCCAAGAATTAAAGGAATAATAGAAAGACTTTCTAAAACATATGGAAAAGAAATTGAATGGAATGGTGAAAAATATTATACATTTCCGACAGCAGAAGAATTGAAAGATGTCACAATAGAAGATTATAGAAAACTTGGAACAGGTTTTAGAGATGTAAGGCTATATGAAACAGTACATATGATTTTAGATAAAAAAGTTGATTTAGAAGAAATGCGAAATAATCCTAATACAATGGAAGTTAGAGAACAATTATTAACATTATCAGGAGTAGGACCTAAAGTTGCAGATTGTATTTTGCTATTTTCAACTTTAAAAAGATTTGAAGTATTTCCAATTGATGTATGGGTTAGAAGAGTTATGAATGAACTTTATATAAAAAATGCAGATGAAACAAAAGTTAATAAAAAAGAATTAGAGAAACTTGCACATGAAAAGTTTGGAAATCTAGCAGGAATTGCTCAACAATATTTATTTTATTGGAAGAGGGAAGCATAAAGATATTTTTGTAATGAAAAAAATATATTATTTTTGATTTTGTGTATAAATGTAAAAAAGATTGGCATATACCAATCTTTTTTGTGTTATTTTACAACAACATTGAAAATTTTATTTTTTACATAAATTTCTTTAACAATAGATTTTCCATCAAGTTTTCCTT
>CAKPAT010000122.1 GCA_934133155.1 uncultured Bacilli bacterium | reverse complement strand
GGTATTCACCGTACGCGTCAAAGATAAAAATGCTGGCACGATATGCAACTGATGTTTGTTTTTCAAAGATACTTTGAATTAATTTAGCTACACCCCATGATTTTCCGGAACCGGTTGAACCGAATATGGCAAAGTGGCCTGCAAAAAATGCGTTAATATCAAAGCCTATTTTTACGCCATCATAGATTGGGCTTTCACCAATCATTAAGTCCTTTTTTTCAGTGTAATTATCTACGCTTATGATCATCGGTATTTGCTCTTTGGGTATTAGACTAACAGTTGCGGAAAATGATGGTTTACGCATTACTCCGTAGACAAATTTGCCGTTTATTATTTCTCCCATAAGGTTTATGTACGCTACTTTTTCTTTGATGTCGATTATTTCACCGACGAATGTTTTTTCACTTTCGGTCATTATGGCGTGTTTATTTATAATGCTTTGAAAGGTATCTAAATCTATTTCTAGTTTTACAAGTACTGTTTCTTCTTCTATTCCTATTATTTTTCCTAACATTTGTATCACCTATTTTAAATTTTAACATAATTAGGCGATAAAAAAAAGATTAAATTATGGTATTTCTAGTGAAGTAAGTGACATCTTTGTAAATACTTAAATTTATATCTCCTTCTTTTTTAAATCTTATAAAGCCTAAACCTTTGATAACTAAGTCTTGATTTTCTTCAATATGTATGGTTTTTTCTTCTTTAGTTTCTTTATATATTCTTTTTATTTCTAACGCGTTACTCATATATATTGTTATATTATTGTTTGTAAGGGTTAATGAGAGATATTTATCTATTTTGATTGTTTGTTTTGCTTTGATATTAAAACTTATTGGCCTAATTTCTTTATTTGGAAGGATTTTTTTCATTTCTTTTTCGGATACTTTCAATATGATATTTCCTTCGTCTAGAAGTCCTGGTGTGTCGATTAATATTAAATTATCGTTTATTTTATTTTCAATTAGGTTTAATGTTGTTGATGGAAGGATACTTGTGGTGATGTTTCCTTTTCCTTTAGCGTAGTTATATATCATTTTGTTTATTAGGGTTGATTTTCCGGCATTGGTGTAACCGATTATGTATACGTTTTTACTTGTTTTGTTTTGCATAATCATGTCATAAAGTTTATCTAAGTTGTAGTTATTTTTTGCACACACAATTACTTTATCTTCGATTTTTATTTTATCTAATATTTTATTTTCTTCTAATCCTCTTGGAATTATGTCTCTTTTGGTAAGGATGAATATTTTAGGGTTTGGCATGTCAATGATGTTTTGGATGTTTAGAAAATCAGAGACAACAAGGACTAGGTCATTTGTTTTTTTTATTTCGTTTATTATTTTTAGATATTCTTCGTTTGTTTTGTTTGAGTTTTGGTATTTATTATAATGGGTTATTTGAAAACATCTTTCACAAATGGGGTTATTTATGTTTTTGGTGTACCCTTCTTTTGTTTCATTTTCAGTTTGCAAGTATGCACCACAACCTTGACATTTAATCATAAAAATGTTCCTTTCTAAAGAGGTCTTTATCTTTTAGTTTTTTTTGAATTTTCTTTTCAAAATGTCTATTTATTCTTGTTAGGATAAAGTCTTTTTTTGACACTTGATTTATTAAAATTGTGGTTATACCTACTTTGTTTCCTACTAATATGTCAGTCATCATTTGGTCACCGATTATGGCTACTTCTGATATGTCATAGTTATACTTTCCTAGGATTTTTTTTAGTTTTTTAGTGTGTGGTTTATGGGCACTGGAACATCCTTCGACGTTTAAGGCTTCTTTGAATATTTTTAATCTAAACATGGGACTGTTGGTAAATATGATAATGTTAAACCCTTTTTGTTTAAGTGATGCAAATAATTCTTTGGCTTCTTTTGGTGCTTCTTTGCAGTTTGATGGCACTATGGTGTTATCTAAGTCAAACAGTAGGCATTTGATATTCCTGTTTAGTAGTTTATCATAGTCAATGGTGTATATGCTTTTTTGATAAATGTCTGGTATGTATTTTTCCATTTATTTACCTCCTATAAGTATAATGATAACACATTTCACATTATGCTTTCAAGGAATTTTTCACTTAAAATGTGTTATGAACTGTGACACTTAAAATGCTTTTGATTATGGGAAAATTAGTATGGGTGATTTGATGAATAGTGATTTTAAAAAAGATGAAATTTATCCATACATTTTTATTGGTAAGAATATTGCTAAAAGGAGAAAAGCTTTGGGAATGACACAGGAAGAACTTAGTATTAAATCTTGCTACTCTAAGCAGTTTATTTCAAATATTGAAAATAATGTGCATCAAACTTTTTCTATTGGTACGCTTTGGGCGATTGCAAATGCACTTGATATTGAGATGTATAAACTTTGTATTGAAGAAAAAAAAGATAATTAAATCTTTTTATATACTCGCGGTAAGCATGTCTTTAAGGCATCTTAGATACATTTTTATAAAGCTTGCTTTTTTGATGTTTTCAGTAGATACTATGTCTACTTTTTTTATTATTTTGTTTTCATTTTTTATAGTAAGTGTACCTACTTTATCCCCCTTTTTTAAAGGGGCTTTTATGTCATTTATTTTTATTTCATACTGTGGTTTAATACTTTGACTGCCTTTTTTTTGAAGTGCTACAGCACTTCCGTTTATTTTGACATTTATGTATTCTTTTTCGCCTTTATCTACGGGATATTTATCTTTTATTTTTATATTTCTTAGCAAGTCATCAGTTTGATATTGAGCAAAGGCATAATCTAGCATTTCACTTATCTCTTGATTCCTTGTTTTACTTGTGGGCTCGCCCATGGCGACGGCTATTATACGCATGTTATTTTTTTTAGCGGTAGCGGTTAGACAGTAACCAGCTTCTTCGGTGTGACCAGTTTTTAGGCCGTCTACTCCATCGTAAAATCTGACAAGTTTAATTGTATTTAAGTTTTACAATAAAAATATACCAAATATCAACTACTTATTGATATTATTATAACATTTTT
>CAKPAT010000121.1 GCA_934133155.1 uncultured Bacilli bacterium | reverse complement strand
CATAATATTAATTCCTCCTTTATTTTACATGTTGATAATATCATAATCCCCCCCCCCGTCAAGAATTTTACTTTTCTGTGTAAAAGCAGGTGTAAATTTAATTTTTTGTTGTAGAAAAAAAGTAATGAGAATTCATTACTTTAATTTGCTAGACTTAATAAATCTATATCCATCTTTAGTTTTTTCAAATGAGAAATCATATTTTTTCATTTCATCACCATATTTATTAACTGTATCACTAACATCTTCACCTAAATAAATTTTATTATTATTTATGTTAATATAGCATTTATTATCTTCATCACATTCATCAGTTTCATAAACAATTATCACATGAAGAGTATCTTCTTTTTCATAAGCTTTATAAACTTCACTTATAATATGGTTTGGCCCATCTCCACTAGTTGGTGTAAATTTAAAATAGGCATTTTCCTTTTCATTATAAGTTATTCTTTCCCAGAAAAATTCTTCTGTAAAAACATCTTTTTGTAATTTACCAGTCTTAAATAATTTATTAAAAGTTATATTTACATCATCATAAGAATAAGTACTGTCATACGTTCCTAGATATGATTTATAATCTATATTACCATTATATACTTGTTCTGAATCACATACATATAGTGAGCAGATATCATAATTTTTAGATGATTTTTGAGTTTTATTTACTGCAACTAGTGATTTATATAAATCTTTATTAAATATATCAATTCCTGCATATTTAGTATAAAAAGCCCAGTCAGTAGATAATACATTTTCCATTACCTTTTCAGCATCTTTATTAGATATTTCTACTGTTTTAGCAGTTTTTTTAGTTTCTTTTTTCTCAATTTTTTTAGTGGTTTTGTTATTATTTATTTTAATTACACCTTTATCATTTAGTATGTAACATATAAGTCCTATTATAATTACTACTAAAATAACACACACTATTTTTAATATGTTTCTCTTTCTTATTGTTTCATTACTTGGTCTTCCAACCCCGTTTTTTAGTACTCCCATTTTTTACTCTCCTTCTAATTAAAATTGTAGATAGCTATGTTTTTTTATCTACTTTACATGTTTATAATAACATACTACCCCCCCCCGTCAAGGATTTTTATTTTTTTGTGGAAAATGAAAGTGAAGTTTTTTACAGAAAAAAACTAGAAATTTCTCTCTAGTTTCCTTGTAATTATTTTCTTTTATTAACAAATTGCTGATCCAATTATTATTGCTAATAAAATGTATAAAACTATAACTAATAAGAAGCCATTCATACCTCGTTTATGACAAGCAGTATTGCAAGTATTAGTTGTAGTAGCATTTGAACAACATGCCATTTTAAAAACCTCCTTTTCTTATTTATTAAACGTAAGCACCTATTATGATTACTAATAAGATAAATAATACTAATATGATTCCAGCACCAGTTGCATAATTATTTCCCATAATTCATTCCTCCTTTTTGTCTTTTCAAAGTATAATATGGTAATAACATAAAAAGTGTGATTATGTTTTATAAAAAAGTTGTGTTTTATACTAGAATTTGCTATGATATATAAGTAAAACTTATAGGAGGATATGATAAAATGGCAGAACAAAAGAAAAAAAGTGAAGCTAAAAAAAAGACAACTACTAAAGCAAAAAGTAATAATAAAACTTCTAAAAAAGTAGAAAGTAAAAGTAAAAAAGTAGAAGAAAAAAAAGAAGTTAAAACAAGACAAGTAGTTGATACATACGAAGCTATGTTAAAGGAAAAGAAGAATAAAAAAGGATTTAAAGCTTGGTTTAACAACTTAACTTTAGAACAATTAGTTGTTGGAGGCGTTGTTATAATAGCAATCTTATTAATAGTTTTAATTTTTGTATCTACTAAGAATACAAAAACATCTAAGGGTGACGATATAGTTGCAAAATTAAATGGTAAGGTAATTACAGCTGACGAGTTATATAGTGAACTTAAAACTCAAGGTGGAAGAAGTATATTAACTAGTATGATTGATGAATACATATTAGATAAAGAATATAAAACAACTGATGAAATGAAAAAAACTGCAGAAGCAACAGTTAAGAGTTATAAAAGTAGTTATGGTGATAGCTATAAAACATTCTTAAGTAATTATGGTATTTCTGATGATAGTGAGTTAAAAAATATATTAATTCAACAATCAAAACAAGAAAAAGTTGTTGAAGCTTACATTAAGAAAAATATAACTGATAGTGAAATGAAAAGTTATTATGATAGCAACATCAAAGGTGATATTAAAGCTAGTCATATATTAATATCAGTAAAAGAAAATGCAACTGATGAAGATAAAGAAAAAGCTAAGAAAAAAGCTGAAGAAATTATTGAAAAATTAAAAAACGGAGAAGATTTTGCAAAGCTTGCTAAAAAATACTCTGATGATGATGAATCTAAAAAAGATGGTGGTAACTTAGGATACTTTAACACTGGAGACATGGTTGAAGCATTTGAAGAAGCTGCTTACAAGTTAAGTGTTGATGAATACACTACTGAGCCTGTTGAAACAACTTATGGTTATCATATAATTAAAAAGACTGGTGAAAAAGAAAAACCTTCTTTTGAAAAATCAAAAAGTACAATAATAGAAAAAATAGTTAATGATAAAAAAGAAAATGATACTACTATAACAGCTAAAGCTATGAAAGCTTTAAGAGAAAAATATAAGTTAAATATAAAAGATAAATATCTTAAAAAAGCTTATAATGATTATGTAGAAAATTCTCTTACAACAACTACTACTACAACATCATCAAGTAAATAAAAAAAGGATTTTTAAAAATCCTTTTTTATTTTTTCTATTTCATCTAAACTATACCCTTTAGATAATAACTTTCCTTTTATAAAATAATCAAGTTCATTACCTTTATATTTTTTACTATACTTATTAAATATTTTACTATATTCCTTAGTTAATCTATTAGTATCAGTCTTTATTTCATACTTACCTAATTCATCTAAAATCATGTTTTTATCATAACCTAAGTTAATAAAATAATTAAGTAATTTCATTTTTATTTCGTTTTTGCTACCCTTTTTAATCCTTATTTGTTTACCAATTAAATTATATAGTTTTTCTCTTAATAACTCATTATCTATATCTTCTATTACTTCAAGAGCTATATCACTAGATACACCATTTTTTATTAAATTACTTTTTATC
>CAKPAT010000120.1 GCA_934133155.1 uncultured Bacilli bacterium | reverse complement strand
AAGTTATGTCGATAGCTCCAATTCGGAGTATAGAGTTGAAGAAAAAAAACCTATGACAAGATTTAGAATAGACTATGAATTTTTAACATTAAAAGCCTTTGAAACGCCACTTAAGAAAGAAGAATTTGAAGCAAAAGTAGGCCAAAGCTTAGAAGAATTTTCTAAAAGGGAAGATGTTAAATTAGAGGTAACTTATAAATTTAGATATAGGAAAGCAAAATAAATGGTAAAAGTAATAAACGAATTATGATTAATTTGGAAAAATCCAATTACTAAAATTAGCTATAAAGTCGGCGTACATTACAAAGAAAATAAGTATACATTTAGTTATGTCAATTCAGAGTTAGAAGGGGCAAAAAAAAGGTTTTAAATACTTTTCAGGATTTCCAGAATTAGAAAAAACCTATGAAAGTGATAAACTTTTCCCAAATATTTTAACAAGACTTCCTAATAAAAAGGTCAGATTATCTTGAAATTTTAAATTATTATAACCTTGAAAGAAATTCTGACGATTTTAAAATATTAATTGCTACAAAAGAAAGAACAATTACTGATAGCTATGAATTTGCTCCTACTTTTAACTTAAGAAAAATTAAATTTAATGTAGCAGGAACAAGGTACTGCAAAGACACTGATGAGCATAAAAAATCTCTTCAGATTAATAAGAAATTATATTTAAAGCCAAACCAAATAACATCAGTGACAAATATGCCATTAAAATCATTTTTAAAGAAAAAAGGCAAATATCATTTGGGATATGTTCCAAGATATTACAGCAAATGTAAAACTAATATTTGACTATACCTCTAATTAGAGGTATTTTTAGAAAGGAAAAAACTATGGGAAATAATAATTTAATAGAAGTAACTATTAGTTATAAAACAGAACTACTAGGCATAATCCTGCTTTTAAGTGATTATCCAAAAATGTATCCACATCTATTTAAAGAATGCGCAAACCAGACTTTTAAAGATAAAATTATAAAAAACTTTTCTAAATATAAAAATGAAAAAGTAATAGCAAGTTTTAATGAACTCATACGAAAACATCCCGCGTTTTCATATAACTATCCATTAGAACTATTTTTAGAACTAGATAGTAATTTTAAAACCCAAAAATTAAGTAACGAAATATTTTATAACTGCTTAAATCAAGATAAAAGTATATACTCATTTATTAACGAGTTATATCCATTTGCACAAAAAATAGACTTTGAAAAATATTATAACAGCAATAAAAAAGAATATGAAAAATATATAAATGCTGTATTAAAAATTTTGCAGTTGAGCGATATTGTAAAATACACACAAAATTACTTTAAATATAATAATGGTAAAAAAATAATAATTAATCTCACACCATATTTTACTTCTGGTAATTACTCATGTTTCCTAACAAATACTGTGTATATTAACCTATCAACAGGCATGAAATGTAAAAAAGAAAACATATATGATTTAACAGGAAGAGAAAAAAACAAACTTGATTTAATATTTCATGAATATGCCCATAGCTACATAAACCTCATAACCGAAAAATACTTTAAAAAAAATAAAGAACTTTCGTTTAAAGAAATAGAAGACAAAATGAACTCAATTGCTTATAATCAAAGCGAAACAATTATCAATGAACACATAATAAGAGCCCTAGAAAATAGATATATAATAAATGAATTAAAAGATAAAAGCATGGCAGAAGAAAGAATAAAAGAAGAAAAACAACTAGGATTTATATACATAGAGCCAATCATAGAAGCACTTAAAGAATATGAAAAAACCGAAAATATTACAATTGAAGAATTTTATCCGAAAATTATAAATAAAATAATTCAAGCACAAAAAAGTAATAAAATTAAAAGATTAAAATAAAACGTAAACCAAAAACATATAATTGTATATGAAAAAAATGCGTTTAAAAAAAGTAAAGCCAATCAACCTAATAATATTTGTAATTTTGCTTTTAATTATAGCAGTCGTTTTATCATTTAAATTTATAAATAAAAAAATAGCCCCTAAAATGTTTTCATATGCCTCACTAGAAGTAAAAAAAATCTCCAGTATAATCATAAATCAAGCTGTTGCTAAACATATCACCGAAAAAGTTTCAGCAGACGAACTATTCAAAATAACTAGTGACGCAAGTGGTGAAATCAAATCAATAGACTTTAATACCGCTATAATCAATAAATTTTTAACAGACACCACCGAAAGCATCCAAATGAATTTAAAAAACATTGAAAGAGGCAACGTCGAAGATTTAGAATTTATAGATAGCCTAAACGATTACAACATAAAAGAACTAAAAAAAGGGATAGTCTATCAAATCAGTAGCGGAATTATCTTTGGAAATCCTTTAATAGCCAATATCGGTCCAAAAATTCCCGTAAAATTATCATTGGTAGGCGACGCCACAAGTAGTGTATCGACCGAGGTGACTAATTATGGTATTAACAACGCCTTAATACAAGTTTATGTTAATTTAAAAATAAGCGAACAAATCATGATACCGTTTTTCTCTGAAATGGTTGATATAGATGTCAAAGTGCCTGTAAGTATGAAACTAGTGACGGGAACAGTACCCGATTATTATGTTAATGGTATTACCACTCAAACGCCGGCAATAACAATACCAAACACTAAAAAGTAATAAATTTATAAAATAATAAAAATAGTGTATAATGTAAAAAGAAAGGACAAAATCGTAAAGAAAGATTAAAGTGAAAAAATGCCAAAGTATAAAATAATAAAAAACTATAAAGATGGTTATGATGCTGAAACTTTTAAAGAAAAATACACAGATTATTTTGATAATTATGATTATATTCTTGGAGACTGGTCCTATGGAAAATTAAGATTAAAAGGTTTTTGCAAAAAAGAAAATGAAATATATAATAAAATAAACGATATAGAAAAAATAGACGAATATATCAAATTAAATTGTGCATATGATTGTAAATATTTTATTGTAGAAAAAATTAAGGATTAACGTATAACACGTCATTATACGTTAATTTTTATATATTTTTATATCAATTTCCACTAAAAAAAGCCTAAAAATTTATTAAAAAATACAAAATTGCCACTTTTCTTATCATATAATGACGTGTTATATGTTATAGAAAGTGGTGTTTTATGAAAAAAAGAAAGAAAACAAAGAAAATAATAACAATATCATTATTTATATCATTAATGTTTATAGCAGGCGGTTATTCAGCCTTTAATACAAATATTAACTTAAAAGCAAAAGGAAATATATATGACAAAGGAGATTTGTGTTACGAAACAGAAGATAATGGGGATGGT
>CAKPAT010000119.1 GCA_934133155.1 uncultured Bacilli bacterium | reverse complement strand
AATTAAGTTTAGTTTATAGACAAAGTGATGTTGGCGTTATTCATAAAAATAATTGTTTTACTAGTAAGGTCTTAAAAGATGGTACACTTTCTATTACCGATTATGATAAAACATGTGGTAGTGATGTAGTTATTCCTGAAGAAATTGATGGGTATAAGGTTACGCAAATTGCGGATGGTAAATATGAAAGTGTCTCTCGTTCTTTTACTGGGCCGTTTTATGACAAAGGAATAACTTCAGTAACATTTCCTGATACGATAACTTATATTGGTTATGTTTCTTTTAAGAATAATAAGATTACTAATTTGGTTTTGCCTAGTAGTTTAAAAACTATTGCGGTATATGCGTTTAATGGTAATGGTATGCAAAGTGTTCAGCTTAATGAAGGAATTAACGTGATTAGTGCTCAAGCTTTTAGTAGGAATAGCTTGACTAGTGTTACAATTCCTGCATCAGTTACAAGCATTGGGACAGTAGCGTTTGCTTATAATAATATTTCTAGTATTATTTATGAGGGAGATCCTTCTTTGATAAAATTTTCTGGTGGTGTTTTTACTGGAAATGGCTTTACAGGTGAAGAAGCATTTATTTACGATTATAAAGATGGTGAAATTGATTATACATCTTTAAATTCTTATGCGGGAAAGACGGCTACTTATATTCCAGATACTGTTCAAGAGATTAGAGATTATGCATTTTCAACCGTCAATTTTGCTAATGTTGTGTTACCTAATAATGTTTTAAGCATTGGGAGTTTTGCATTTGACCATGGGAGAGTTAAATCTGTTAAATTTAATGATGGACTTCTTATTATTAATCATAATGCCTTTCAATATAATGATTTAACTGAAATTTTTATTCCTGATAGTGTTGAAACAATTGATAGTGAAGCTTTTTTAAGTAATAAATTAATAAAGGTGGAAATTGGTAGTGGCATTAAATCAATAGGTATTAAGGCTTTTTATACTTCTTATTCTGAAGGCATATATTATAATCCAATTGAAACTTTTACAATTAATAGAAAAGATGGTAGTGTTAGTGGCAGTCCATGGGGAAGTAATGCAACTATAAAATGGTTAGACTAAAAAACTCTAGATTTTATTCTAGGGTTTTTATATAAATGATCGTATAAATAGATATTATACGTCAATATGTTAATATAATCTTATCATAAAATGATGTTAGATTAAATGTTTTGTTTGTTTTTTGAATTTTTAAGGCTTAATTTAGTATTTTTTTTAACGTGTAATATCTATTTATATGATGGTTTAGAGGTGTTGCTTATGAGGAAAAGACGAGTTAAGTGGTGTTTGATATTTTGTTTTTTAATTTTATTTTTAATGGGTGGTATGTATTCTTTGAATATTAGTAAGTTAAATATTACTAATGAAACTAGTGTTACAAGTAATTTTGATGTGGAGATTACTTCTATTAGTAAATTTAAGAATAGTGAAAATGTAATTGAAGTAAATTCTTTTACTAAAGACAGTGCTAGTTTTAATGTTCAATTTAAAAAACCTGGTGATTATATTTATTATAAGATTGGTGTTACTAATAAAGGTAGTTTGCCAGCTATTGCTAAAGTTGGAAGTTTGAAGTGCGATAATTCGGTTATTTTATGTAATGCTTATCCAGAGAGTAGTATGTCTTCTTCTATTGGTGGTAATACTAACTTGCTTAACAGTAAGCTTGTTATTAAAAGTTTGGAGACGGAGTACTTTATTTTAAGGGTTAGTTTTAACAGTTCTATAAGTAGTCAACCTGATATACTTAATTATGATATTTTGTTTTCTTTGGTATATGCACAAAGTGATGATAATGGTAATTATAAGGTTAGTGATGGGTGTTTTAGTGGTAATGTTTTAAATGATAATACTTTAGCAATTACTGGTTATGATAAAAGCTGTGGTGTTAATGTTGTTATTCCTGATGAGATAAATGGATATGTGGTTACGCAGATTGCTGATGGAAATAATAATACGAGAGATGGTGTTTTTTCAAGAATGGGCATTGAAAGTGTTGTTTTTCCTGATAGTATTACTTATATTGGTGTGAATGCATTTACAACTAATAAGCTTACAAGTGTTATTTTGCCTTCTAATTTACAAAGAATTGGTTTGTATGCTTTTCATGTGAATAATATTAAGTCTTTATATACTCCAAGTAGTTTGAGTGTTATTGATGGTTATGCTTTTGCTTACAATAATATAGGAAATTTGGTTTTAAATGATGGACTTAAGAAAATTGGGATCGACGCGTTTACTGGTAATAGACTTACTTCGGTAAATATTCCTAGTACTGTAACTGTTTTGGAAAGCGGTTCTTTTACTCACAACTTGGTTAGTGGTGAAGAGGCATTTATTTATGGCAGAAATTCTGATGGGACGATTAATTATAGTGTTTTGAATTCTTTTGCGGGACAAAGTGCAACAGGTACTAAAATTCCTGATAGTGTTACTGTTTTACAAGGGGAAGTTTATGTTAATACGCCTTATAAGGATATTGTGGTTCCTGGAAGGATTAAGAATATACCGGCATATTGTTTTTGTGGGACTGGGATTGAAAGTTTGGTTATTGAGGAAGGGGTTGAGACTATTAGTTCTATGGCTTTTTGCGGTGTTCGTTTTTCTTCTCTTGATTTGCCTTCTACTATTAAAAGTATTGGTGTTAAGGCTTTTGATGATAGCGTAGACTTAATGACGATAAATATTAAGAAAAAAAGTGGCAGTATTAGTGGTAGCCCATGGGGGGCTAGTAATGCGACGGTAAACTGGCTGGGGTAAATGTGATTTTTGAGAGTATAAAATATTGAAAAAATTATTGAATTATACAGAAAAAATGTGATAATATTGCTTTAAGGGCGATAGAGTGAAACGTTTAAGAAGAAAAATTGACGAATATTTATTTGGATGAAAGAATAATCCAAATAGACTTCTTTTGATTGTTAAAGGTGCTAGACAGATTGGAAAGACTAATGCGATTAGAGATTTTAGTAAAAATTTTTATTGAAATTAATTTTGATTTTGATCCAGAACTTAGGTTCATTTTTAAATAATTGTGCCTTTTTTCTATTGATTAAATTTAATATGTTTGTTTATAATTATTATAAGGGAGGGCTTATGGATAAGAAGTTTAGAACTATTTTAAGTGTGTTTATTATTACTATTGGCTCTATTATGGCGTCTTTAGCTTTAGAACTTATTTTAATTCCGAATCAAATGATTGATGGCGGAATTAATGGTATTGCGATTATTTTAAATAAGATTTTTGGTGGCTCACTTAGTTTATTTGTTTTGTGTTTAAACATTCCTTTTGCT
>CAKPAT010000118.1 GCA_934133155.1 uncultured Bacilli bacterium | reverse complement strand
GCTTTAGAGGCTATTGAGAGTGTTGATGGTGGTAAGAAAATTAATACTCCTGAACATAGCCAAACTGTTGTAAATGAAGGTCCAAAAGTTGGAAGAAACGACCCTTGCCCATGTGGAAGTGGAAAGAAATATAAGAATTGCTGTGGAAGAAATCAGTAATAGCAAGGGCTACAAGAAATTATAGAAATTGACATAAATGCAAAAAATATGCTTTTGTCGCCAATTTGTCGCCAAACAAAATAAAATTGTTGCCAAAAATCCTCGAAAGTACTTATTTATCAATGGATATAGACTTGGCGACAAATCTAAAATATTAAAAAAGTTTAATATTGACTGACATTGTAAAAGATGCCAGTCTTTTTTTTGTTCAATCGTTATTTGCAGATTGGAGGTAAAAATAAAATGGTAAATGTAAGAAAGAGAGGAAATGTTTATGAGTACAATTTTGATGTTGCTAAAATTGAGGGGAAAAGAAAACGAATTACAAAATCAGGTTTTAAAACAAAAGCAGAAGCACTAAAACAAGGAACAATAGCTTATAATGAATACTTAAATACTGGTAGGAAATTTGTATCAAACGAAATGAGTTATTCAGACTTTTTAGATTATTGGCTAGATAATCATTGTAAAATAAATTTAAAGTATCACACTATAGAAGCATATGGTAATATAGTTAAAACACATTTAAAACCAAATCTAGGCTTTTATAAACTATCTCAAATAACAAAACCAACGCTTCAAGATTTTTTAAATAAGATATATGTAGAAAAAGCATATAGTAAGAACTTTTTGAACAATATTAGGAAAGTATTAAAATGTTCATTTAATTATGCAGTAGATAATGAATATGTAAAAGTAAATTCAGCTGCAAATTTAAAACTACCTAAATATGACGAGCCACCAAAAGATGTAGCTCATATATTTACAACAGAGGAAATTAATACGATATTAGATAGATTTAAAAATAATCATTGTGTATATTATGCATTTTTAACAGCATATTGTACAGGATTAAGAATTGCAGAAGTATTTGCATTAACTTGGGAAGACATTGATTTTGAAAATAAAGTAATAAATGTTAAACATTCTGTATTTGATAAGAAAAAGAATGAAAATGGTAGGTGGTATATTGGCACAACAAAAACTAAAAGTGGAGAAAGACAGATTCATATTAGTCCAACACTTATGAAGGCTTTAGTAAATTTTAAGAATAGACAAATTGAATTAAGGCTTTTATATGGTAAAGATTATAAGTATTATCATTTAGAAGAAATGAAAAATCAGTATGGAAAAGTATTGGAATATCAAATAGTGGAAAATCAATCAAATATTTTATCAATTAAACCTGCTAATATGATTTTTACAAGAGATAATGGTAAGTATTGTGGTACAGATATTATAAAATACCCATATAAAATAATTCATGATGAGTTAGGAATAGAAAATTGTAGATTTTATGATTTAAGAGGAAGTTATGCGACTACAATTTTAAGAAATGGTGTAGAAATACGAGATGTTGCAGATGTATTAGGACATAAAGATATTGAAACTACAGAGAACTATTATATTTCAAGTACAGATGAAACAAGAAAAAATGCAACTGATTCTTATGAAAATGCAATAAATTTAGATGTTATTAAAGAAATTATAGAGTATAAAATTTCAATATAAATAATATAGTAAGATTTTGTTATATAATTAGAGAGTTAGTTGATATAATTAGCTCTCTAAAAGATTTTAAACGAACGAGATTTTGTTGTAAAAAAGTAAATTTTTTGATATAATGTTTTCGAAAATGATATGAAGAATTATTTGGAAAAATTTAAAGTAACGATATAGTGAAGGAAGCTGATAGAAGATGTTAGAAAAAGATATAGAAGTAATAAAGCCATATATTATAGAATTATTTAAAAATGATTCAAGTGGGCATGATATAAGTCATTTAATAAGAACAATGAATATTGCTTTGAATTTATGTAAAAAAGAGAACGGAATATATGAAAAACTTTGTTAATGAGTTTTTAGAAGAATGGAATGGAGTGAAATAAAATGATTGATACTGGATTTTTATATGCAGAAGATAATCATAGAATTTTTATAAATTCTTGTTTAGGTTGTACAGGAGGTTGCAAATATTGTTATTTGGCAAAAAGTGGATATGATAATAATTCAAAGTTAAAAGTAAAAAAAGCTGAAGAAATATTAAGCGAATTAAATAAAAGTGGTTTTGAAATTTCTGAAAAAACATTAATCACATTAGGATGTTTTTCAGAATGTTGGGATGATGAAAATAAATCTGAAACTATAAAATTAATAAAATATTTTTTACAAAAAGGAAATCAAGTTCAGTTATCTACAAAAAAAGAAATTTCAACAAATGAAATGGCTGATATACAAAATTTTATAAAATATTACGGCCAATTGGTTGTATTTCTTAGTTCAGCGACAATAAGTAAACATTCTTCAGTTGAGCCTAATACAGATGAACCTCAAAAAAGATTTAGAACATTTAGATTAAAAAAAGAATTAGGTATACCAACAGTATTATACATAAAACCTGTATTACAGGGGATTACAATAAATGATGTTGAAGAATATAAAGAAGTTATAAGGAACTATGGAATTCAAGATGTAGTTGTAGGTAGTTTATTTACTGAACAACAAAATAGTGAAACTGTACATTTTTCAAATGAAAATAAATTATTTTATAATCCTGTTTCAGATGAAGAAGTAATAAAAAGGCAATTATCTGAATGTGCTAGAGTTTATACAAGAAGTTCGCAAGTAATGCAGCAATATAGAGAAAAAGAATTAAGCGAAAGGTAAGAAAGGAGAATTTTTATTATGAATGATTCAAATGGAGACATTATAATATATCAAACAGAAGATGGTTTAACAAAGATAAATGTTAAAATTGAAAATGAAACAGTATGGTTATCACAACAACAGATGGCAGAACTGTTTAGTACATCAAGAACTAATATTATAGAACATATAAACAATATTTATGAAGAAGAAGAATTAGATAAGAATTCAACCTGTCAGAATTTCCGACAAGTTCGAAAAGAAGGCAACAGAAATGTTACAAGAGAAATACCTTTTTATAATTTAGATATGATAATTTCTTTGGGATATAGAATAAAATCTAAAGTTGCAACAAATTTTAGAAAATGGGCGACAGAAAGATTGAAAGAATATATGATTAAAGGCTTTACAATGGATGATGAAAGACTAAAAGGAAATGGAGGAGGTAATTATTGGAAAGAATTACTTGCTAGAATTAAGGATATTCGATCATCAGAAAAAGTATTATATAGACAAGTTCTAGATTTATATGCAACAGCAGTAGAT
>CAKPAT010000117.1 GCA_934133155.1 uncultured Bacilli bacterium | reverse complement strand
TTGGCTAATGCTGTTGATTATTCTAAAGTTAAAATGATTGTATTGCCTGGCGGAAGACTTGGTGTTGATAACTTGAATAAAAATGAATTTGTCATACAAAAATGTCTTGAGTTTGCTAAAGATAAAAAGATAGCTGCAATATGTGCTGCACCTAGTATTTTAGCAAAACTAGGTTTATTGAATGGTAAAAAAGCTACCTGCCATCCCGATTATAAAAACAAGATGAGTGGTGCTATAGTTACAAACGAAAAAGTTACTATAGACGGCAATATAATCACGGGGTATAGTTTAGGTTGTTGTTTTGATTTCGCTTTTAAAATAATCAAAGAATTAAATGGCACCGACGGTGCTAATATTGTTTTGTAGAGTCTAAGTGCATTTTTATATTAGCTCTACATACCCCTAGGCTAGTTATCTATGCTGAGAAAATTTATAAACAAATATGGAGGTTTGCATAAATTGGATATTCTCAAAAAGTTTGTTGATATTTACTTAAATGAAGACGGTGGTAAAATTAATAAAATTTTAAATGATTGTAAATCATTAATTTTTCTAGTAATAACGTTATTTTTAATTGATAGCTTTCTATCTGCTGATACTGTTAGTTTAAATTTGATTTTTGATAATAAAAATTTTGCGAATAAGAGCATTGAAATATTTTCCTTTGGCTCACATTTATTTTTTAGTTTGTGTTTTCTTTCTTTTTTAGTATTTATTATTTGTTTTGTTATGCTTTTCTTAACTAATAAATTTAAAAAATTTAAATTCAAATCACAAAACATCTTATCATATATATTTGGTGCTTCTTTACGCTTGGTTAGTGGTTTAGAATATTTACTTATTTTCTTATTTATTGGTTACTTATTTGATAGAGAATTCATATCCAATTTTATTAATTCATATCATCGTTTACCACCTCTTTGGTTTAAAATTTGTTTATTTGGTATTTTTCTTATATTGTTTTTATTTTCTATTTTTAAAAGAATACTTTCGTTTTTCTTTTTTTCTGTTGAAAAGAACGGTGGTGAAAAAACGGTGGATGATGAGTTTGATTATACAAAGTAATTTTTTTATCATTATTGATAATGCAATTATGAGCAAAAAACGTTAAAAATCACTTAATTCGCATGAATATGGTCAGCATGGAATTAGCTTCATTAAGTATCAAAAAGATAAGAATAGATTCATTAGTGGCTCTAATAATAACAGTGATGATGTTTCTATTGTTTCTTATACCAAACCTTCTTTTATAGAATTAACTAAAGATAATGTATCATCTCAAATCATTAATGTTGATAATAATATATGCACTAATAGTATTAAGCTATCTTATAAGGATGTAACTCTAGAATTTAATAATGATCAATTAGAAATGGTATTAGGTATTATAAGAAGATGGTAGAGTTTCCTGATAAGAATATTTACCTCTATAGCGAAGGTATAGATTTTAGAAAAGGTATTAAATCCTTATCTAATCTTATAAGTGTTAGTTATCCAAATTCTAATTTGACTGATTCATTATTTATATTCTTTTCTAAAGATAAGAAACAAGTAAAGATACTTGAAATAGAGGAAGATGATATCTGGTTATACCAAAACAAATTAAACAACGCTAAGTTTGTGTTACCTATGCGTTATTTTGTAAAACAGCAGATGGGCCACTACTACTGGTAAACTATTTTCAATACTTCAAATAGCTAGAGCTAACGGCCTTAAGAGCGAAGAATATCTTACTTATGTAATAAGCAACAAAAACAAGAAAAATATAAAAGATCTTTTACCTTGGTCAAATAAACTGCCTAAAGAACTTTTAATCAATAAATAGCTGTTCCCCTTAATAATCGGATTCCCAATCCGAATATTTGGGAGTATTTTCTTATTGATTAAAAAACCCATTTTACGAGGGTGGGGAAATCTTTAGTGCTTACGAACAAAAAAGTGCTAGTATAAATTGCAAATCTGAAAAAATAAGTGAACCATATCTTTTTAATAAATGATTCTTGGCTTGACTGCTGCTTATAAGAGTTTTAGTTTTGCTGCCACTCTCTTTAAAGTTAACACAATAAAGGCTAAGGCAATGATATTTAACAATTTTCCAATTTATATTCTGGAATGACCATGTCGGTATTCTTGTTAAAACGATATAGGGAATAAAGGAGATATTACACATGAAAAGAATAAATAAGAGAGACGTTGATAACGTAGAATTGTTATTAGCTTATCTTAGTCAGTCTGCTAACGAGTATAAAGAATTGCATCATTATACTTCATTTGAATCATTGATGTGCATTTTAAATGGTCACTCATTTCGTTTAAGCGAATTAAAAAGAATGAACGATAAAAGAGAACAAAAAATTAGTGATAATAATTATTTTATTTTGAGTATGACATCAGCGTGTGAATATATTTCTATGTGGGCTATGTATGGTAAGAAAGAGGATGTTAAGATTAGAATTTCTTTCGATTCTAAAGAACTAAAAAAATGCCTAAAAGCAGATAATTTTTATAAAGACCCCTTACTTAAAGAACATTATTTTTCATCACAAGGCAATATATCTTCAAATATTACGTATTCAGATGTAGTTTACATTGATTCTCGAAATTATCAATATAAACACAAAGAGAATGAATTTAATAAAATTTTCCCATCATATGCTACTGTTCACTATTTGGGTGGTTTAATTAAATATGATGCTTGGGAATTCGAAAGAGAAACTAGGATAAGAGTTTTAAATATTAACGATGATGATTTTGTTTATTTAGCTTTATCAGAAGAATTTTTAAGTTCTATAAAAGTTACATTTAATCCTTGGATGAAACCAAACATCAAGTATGTGATAAAAAGAGAAATGGATTTATTTGGCATCGAGTGTAAAGAAAGTGAATATGATGGTCAAATTGAGGGGCTTGTAGAATAAGAACTGACAATATACAATCGTATGATTACCGTCTGTTATTGATGACTGAAAGGCTAATATATAAATATATTAAAACCTACAAATCGAAGTTTTTCAAGTTGGTTGATAACATCTAGGACACATTAAAAGTGTATAAGTGTTTAGCAATATAGACTCATCAGTGTTAATTACTTTTTTATGGTGATGATCAAAGTATTCTAAATAATTAGAACGAATAAAAGTTTCGATAGGTTCAAGTTCTATCTTGCTATCCCAAGGAGTAGCACGCCTAGAAGTATGATATTTATTATTTTTCATGTGGTAGTCCTTTTTGTTTAAGTAGATAACAATACAAAGGACTACCACATCACAAGTATATTGTTATCTACTTAAACAATCTTGTATGACCTTTCAGTCATGATAATTATACTATATTAAGCATATCTAACAGCACACTTATGCAAATAATGATTTTTTTGATAAAAACTTTTTTGATATCTAAAAGATGTATTTGAGATA
>CAKPAT010000116.1 GCA_934133155.1 uncultured Bacilli bacterium | reverse complement strand
GTTTAGAGCTTAAAGCAATTCTTAATTTTTTATTAAGTGAAAGCATTCTTTCATTTGGTAAGATATCTTTTACAGTTCTAAAAACAGATTTCTCGATTTGGTCAAATCAAATTTTCGATAAAAAATATAGGTGGGACAGGCATACCTGCGGAAAATCCTGCAAATCACCGTTTATACAAAGATGTAATAAAGTTAATTCTATGTTCCAGTTTTTATTAAATACTTATTAAATACTGTTAGTTTATAAAAAAATTAAATGGAGGCTTTAATTAAGTGGAAGAAAATTATTTCAAACAATTATATAACATTGATATAAGAAATAAGACAAAAATAAAAAACGGTTTTTCGTATGTTTCATGGGCGGCAGCGTGGGCAGAAGTAAAAAAACTGTTTCCTAATGCTGTTTTTACAATTTATGAACAAATGATTGAAATTCAGGAAAATAAAAATGAGATAATTATAAAAAAAGAAGTAAGACGTCCATGGTTTGATGACGGTTTTACTGGATGGGTAAAAACAGGTGTTAAAATTAATGGAATTGAGCATATTGAAGAGCTACCAATTTTAGATTTCAAAAATAAATCTATACCAGCAGAAAAAATTACCTCATTGGAGGCAAATAAAGCAATTCAGCGTTCGCTGACAAAAGCGTGTGCTAGACATGGGTTGGGTCTTTATGTTTACGAAGGTGAGGATTTACCAGAAGAATCAAAAGGATTAGAAAAATTAAAAACAGAATGTATGGAATTAATTTCAAAGCGTTCAAAACTTTCAGAAAAAACAAAAGAAAAAGTGGCATCCATCTGTAAAGAGCTTTTAATTGAAGAAAATGGTGACCCAAGGCTTTGTAATGATATCGAAACTTTAGAAACGCTAAAAAAGAAACTTATGGCAGTGAGAAAAATTACAGATTAAAAGGAGGATTAAAAAATGGGTTTTGGTCCAGGGAAATACGCTCATATTTGGAAACTTGAAAATAAAGGGAATTATCACGTGGCAGAAATGTCAACATCTAAAAAAAATAAAGAAACTGAACAATATGAAACTGATTGGACGAATAAATTTGTTAGGCTTGTAGGAACTGCACATCAGCAAGTAGAAAAATTAGATATTACGAAAAATGTAAAAATTGGCGCATGTGAAGTTACTAATAAATATGTCAAAGAAAAAGATACTACATATACAAATTATGTGATTTTTGGATTTGAAGAAGATGAGAATAGACAGAAAAATGATTCAAAATTAAAAACAGATTCAGATGATTTTTTAAGCATTCCAGAAGAAGATAATGAACTTCCTTTTTAATGTAAAATATCCATATTTGAAAGAATAGAGGATTATATAAAGAAAGGTATAACGAATGGCTAGTTCTAAAATACATAAATGTGTATTTAAATATTGCAAATATCAATCAAAAGATATTTTATTAGATGATTTTATAAAAATCAATGATAGGTATTTTCACAAAGAATGTGCTGAAATTTATAATAATATAGAAGAAATAAAGAAAATTTATTATGAAAAAATCAGTAACACTGTAGTAATGTCATTATTAGTAAATGTAATTAACAATATTATATTTGTTAAAAATATAGATTCTAATTATTTGTTATTTGCTATAAAATATGCAGTTAATAAAAACATAAAAATTAATTATCCGCAAGGGCTTTATTATATAATTGATAATTATAAAATTAAAGATGCTTGGAAGAAAAAACAAATTTCAAAAATTAAGAATACTAAATTTGAAATAAAAGAAGTAAAACAGCCAAAGTTTAAAATGAAGGCAAGTCATTCAAAAAGCATAAGTAATTTATTTAACTAAGGAGAATTTTTTTTGGTAAATGTAGATTTATACGATAATCAAGCTGAGAGTGGTGTTATTTCGACATTAGTTTACCATCCTGAGTTTATTCTTCATTCCGACTATTTAAAAGCAGGTTATTTCTATAATCAAGACAATGGCTGTATATATTGGGCTATTAGTGAGCTGTATAAAAATGGCATTGATAATATTGATGCTTTTAACATTTCTAATATGCTATCTAGCAATAAAAGTGTCCAAAAAACAATCGAAAAGTATAATCTCCCCTCTATACAAGAATATATTGAACTTTGTAGTGAAGCTGCAAGGCATACTTTAGAAGAATATAAACTTTTAGCTCAAACTGTAGTAACTCTTTCATATAAACGTGATTTGATACGCAATATGAAAGAGATTGCTAATTTTTGTGAGGATAAAACAATTTCTTTGTCTGATTTAAGTAAAAAAAGAAATGATATATTAACTAAACTTGATGAAAAGTATATTATTTCTGATGAGTTACAATTATTTGGAGAACAAATAGATGACTTATGGCAAGAAATTTGTGACAGGAGAACCGATAATGAATATTATGGTATTCCATCAGTTTTTTCAATATTGAATCCATGGTTTACTTATGAACTCACGGAGTTAATTGTTATTCAAGCTAAATATAAAGAGGGAAAATCAGTTATTTTGATGCTAGAAGCTCTGCATAAACTTAAAAATGGTATCCCCACATTATATATTGATAGAGAAATGTCAGAGAGAAGATTTATTTCAAGATGTATAGCTTCATTAACTGGTGTAGATGTAAAAAGAGTAGAAAATGGTAATTATAACGAAGAAGAATCAAAAAAAGTAGAAGATGCTAAATCATGGATAAAAAAGCAACCATTTATATATCTTTATCGTCCAACTATTTCAGACGAAGAATTATATTCTATATGTAAAATTTTAAAATATAAAATAGGATTACAATTTGTAGTTTATGATTATTTAAAAAGTAATGAAACATCTTCAACAGACAATTATAATATTTTAGGAGCTAAATGTGATTTTTTAAAAAACAAAATTGCAGGAGAACTAGATTTAGCAGTATTGACAGCAGCGCAATTAAATCGCCAAGGTGAAGTAAGTGATTCAATTAAAATTAATAGATATCTATCAGTAGGAATTAAATGGTTTCTGAAAACACGAGAACAAATTGCGAAAGATGGATTAGAGTGCGGGAATGCTGGCATGAAAATATATATCAATAGACTTGGTGAGCAGATGCCAGAAGATGATGAAGAAGCATATATAGATTTTATATTCGATGGAAGCAAAATGATGATTTCTGAAGCAAAACAGCATGATTCATCCAATGATTTTGATTAGAATAAGGAAAGTGGGAAAACGATGGAGTATGATGAAAGTTTCTTGAAAGAGATATCAAACAGTGTAAATTTGGTTGACTATATCGGAAAGAATATAGAGCTTCAAAAAAAAGGAAAAGAATATTTCGGAAGATGTAGTAAACATATTGATAAAACTCCATCGTTTTCAATTACTCCAGATAAAAACGTTTTTTATTGTTTCTCTTGTGGTAGAGGTGGAGGGATAATCCAATATTTACAAG
>CAKPAT010000115.1 GCA_934133155.1 uncultured Bacilli bacterium | reverse complement strand
TGACAATTATTCTTTCTAATTTTCCAAGTTGTGGGAATGCTAGCCCCATACCTGGTCTTAAGTTATATTTTTCTGACAGTTTTTCTATTTGACTATAAGTTAGATGTTTGATTATTCTATCTATAGTTTGTTTATCTTCATCACTTAGTGGTAATTTTACTTCGTGGCTTGTTTCTCTTAATACTTTATGTGTGTCGTCTAAAATTTTTAATGGTTTAAACATATTTCTCACTTCCTTTATAATTTTAACATAATTTTTAATTAAATAATAGTTTTTTGAATGTAGATGTTATTATATCTTTATACCTGATCTATGTCAATTTGAACTTTTCATAATGTATATTTTAGTAAAATGAAATTTATAAAAACTATAAATAGAGGTAAAATTTTAGCTTTGTTTTAAAACTAAAGATTATAAATGAAAATGAAAGATTAATGTATTCTTGATACTTATTTTGATAAAAATCTATGTCTAATTTAGATTTTGAAAAAAATGTTTTAAAAGGTATTCCATTTTGACTTTAATTATGATATACTTTATGAGTAATTTGGTTTATGGATTGTTAGCTCAGTTGGTAGAGCAATTGACTCTTAATCAATGGGTCTAGGGTTCGAGTCCCTAACAGTCCACCATTTTTGAAATTAAAATTCCTTGTTTTAAGGGATTTTTTTGTGTATAATATTAGTGTTGAAGGAGGTTATTAGATGGAATTAAAAGGTTCAAAAACTGAACAAAATTTACTTACAGCTTTTGCTGGTGAAAGTCAAGCACGCAATAAGTATACTTATTTTGCTAGTACGGCTAAGAAGGAAGGATATCAGCAAATTGCGGCTATTTTTGAGGAAACTGCTAATAATGAAAAAGAACATGCTAAGATGTGGCTTAAGGCTTTATTTGGTGGTGATATAAAGGACAGTTTAAAGGTTAATACTATTGAGGCTTTAAGGCTTGCTGCTGAAGGCGAAAATTATGAGTGGACTGAGGTGTATGCGGAGTTTTCAAAGACTGCTAAGGAAGAAGGCTTTGATGATATTGCTTATTTATTTTCTGAGGTTGGTAAAATAGAGAAGACTCATGAGGAAAGATATAGAAAGCTTTTAGATTCTGTTAAAGAGGAAAGAGTATTTAAGTCTGCTGCTCCTAAAATGTGGGTTTGTCGTAATTGTGGGCATGTACACTATGGTGATGAAGCTCCTGAGGTTTGTCCTGTTTGTGCTCACCCACGTGCTTATTTTGAGCTTAAAGCGGAAAATTATTAGGATTTAAAAAGTGATTTAGGTCACTTTTTTTGTATGGATATCATGTTAGTAAATGTGGTTTTTTTGATTGGATTATGTTTGGCTTTTGTTATTTATTAAAAATAGTTAGTTTTGGTTATTTTAGATGATGTTATATGATTTGGTGAAGAACGATATATATGATTTTAGTTAAATTCATATAAATTCTTTTTGAATAATAACTTCTTTTAAAATATTACATAAACTATTTTGGGTGATGTTATGAATAATTTGAAAGTTGTGATAGATGCTGGACATGGAGGAACAGATTCTGGGGCTGTTAATGGTAATACTTTGGAAAAGGATTTAACTTTGATGATTTCTAGGTATATGTATAATGCTTTTCGTGATAAAGGTGTTGATGTTACTTTAATTAGAAGTGATGATGAAAGTATTTCGCCTAGTGAAAGAGTTCGCAGAATTTTGAATGCTTATGGTGATAATTCGAATGTTATTATTATCTCTAATCATATAAATTCTGGTGGTGGCGAGTTTACTTACCATTACATAATTTGATTGGGTATTAAGACGGCTATATTTAACCGATTAAGTTAAATAGTATAAATTATCTAGAAAAGTGATAAAAGACTTTAAAATAGTGTTTATTTGAGAGATAAATGCTATTTTTTATTTTATGATAAGAAATGATTTGACAAGTAATTGTAAGAGAGGTAACATGCAATAAATTGGAGGATAAATCTTATGAAAGATGAAGAAAAATTTATTAAAGAAGAAAACAAATTAAGAATGGAAAATGATGCCAAATTATCAGCAGATTTAATTTATTTAAATTATGAACATTCAATTGGCAAACCAATAAATATTAATTATATTTATAAAACATTACATGATACAGTTAATTATACAAAAGAGGAAGAAGGTAAAATAAAAGAACATTCTTTTATATATTTAATGGTTGATTATGGATTGGAATTAAACAAATAATTATAATTATAAATTATATTGAAAGTAATGTTATCAAATATAAAATATGTTATAATCTTATTAAGATTTGCAGTATTTAATTTTAGTAAGATAAATACTGCTTATTTTTTGAAAAGAGGTATTTATGAATCAGTCTGTAATTAATGAAATTAATAATATAAATGTTGTAATTGATGATAATATCAGTGAAAAAGATTATCTAAATAGAGGTTTATTATCACAAAATATTTTGGCACAATTGAGAAATTTAGTTGAGGATGTCATTGTTTTATGGTATAACAAAAACAATGATACTGATTTAGACACTCATTTTGAAAATAAAAAAATAGCTTATAAAAGTTTAGAAACAAGGTGTAATCCAAGATTTCTAAATGAATTTCATAGGTATTTACAAATATCAAAATCCCATTATACACCAGATTATGATGGAGCCGAAAGATTAATGCAAAAATATTATTATTATCTTTTAAAGCTGAAAGAATATGTTAAAAAAGAATTTAATATAGAAATCTTGTTAAATATTTCTAAATATCCATTAAATAATGATACATCTCTATTAGATTATTATAAGAAAATAGCCCATGAGATAAAAAAAGTAGAAATTGGGTCTAAAATCAAATTAGATAAGGCTAGATATTATATTGAAAAGATTAAACCTTTTGAAATAGATGGAGATATTTATTATGAAATAACATTATCAACAGCTACAGATAAAATAAATAAATTTGATAGGATGATAGTATATACAAAGTATGATATTTTACCAAACTATGCAATTACAATATCTTTTGTTGAAAAAGAAATATCGCTGTTTTCTTCAAAAACAACTATTAAAATAATCAATAATTGGAGAGTTGCAATTAGATCATGTGAGATTAATAACTTATCGAAAATTTTTTATAATGATAATATAGTTAAAAGTAATATGAACGAATATAATAATTTAATGAATTATTTGACCAAAGAAAATATTAATTTGTTAAATTTAGTTTTAATGAGTGATGGTGAATACATAGTAGAAAAAAGGAAAATAGGAATTGCAAAAACGAATTACATATTTAAATTGTTAGATAGTTGTAGATATATAATAAAAAATAAAAATAACGGTTATAAAGTCATTAGATATTTATTATATAATATGAGAAATATCGTTATTAAAAGGCAACTTAATAGAGTTAATGGAGAAAATATTCCTACAGAATTTTTGTCAAATCTTTGCTTAAAAAA
>CAKPAT010000114.1 GCA_934133155.1 uncultured Bacilli bacterium | reverse complement strand
AATTAAGTTTAGTTTATAGACAAAGTGATGTTGGCGTTATTCATAAAAATAATTGTTTTACTAGTAAGGTCTTAAAAAATGGTACTTTGTCTATTATCAATTATGATAAAACATGTGGTAGTGATGTAGTTATTCCGGAAGAAATTGATGGATATAAAGTTACGCAAATTGCTGGTGGTAGATGGGATTTTGGTCAAGATAAAACAATTTCACCTTTTTCTAATAAGGGTATTACTAGTGTAACTATGCCGGATACTGTTGTTAAAGTAGGAGAT
Source organism: uncultured Bacilli bacterium (assembly GCA_934133155.1). Classification (GTDB taxonomy): domain Bacteria; phylum Bacillota_I; class Bacilli_A; order RF39; family UBA660; genus Coprosoma. Next base: position 3,241 of record CAKPAT010000114.1, on the reverse strand, counting down.
ATGGCTTTTAGAGATAATAGTATAAGCATACTTAAGCTGAGTAAGAACATAAAGGAGATTGGTGGAGAGGCGTTTGCTAACAATAAATTAACTAGTGTCGATTTGTATAATGTATCAATTTTATATGGTATGTGTTTTTATCATAATGATCTTACTAATGTAAATATTCCAAGTTCTGTGACTATTATGGATGGTGGTGTTTTTACTTATAATAGTTTATCTGGTGATGATGCATTTATTTATGGCCTTAATTCTGATGGAACTATTGATTATACTGTACTTAATTCATATGCTGGGAAAAATGCTAGTAATGTTATTATACCAAGTACTGTAAAAATAATTGATTATGCAGCTTTTAGAAATGTTTATGCTTCATTTATAAATGTTCCTTCTACGGTTATAAGAATATATGAAGCAGCTTTTTGGCAGAGCAGAATTAGTAGTGTGAAGTTGAATGAAGGGCTTAAGTATATTGATAGTATGGCGTTTTTAGATGTTCCTTTAGTGGAAATAAATATTCCAAATTCTGTTGAAACAATTGGCAGTCGGGCATTTGAACAAAATAAATTAACTAAAGTAACAATCGGCACGGGTGTTAAATCAATTAGTGCAAATGCTTTTAAGACTAGTGCTGACTTTAATCCGATTGAAAGTATAACTATTAATCAAAAAGAAGGCAGTATTAGTGGAAGCCCATGGGGAGCTACAAATGCTACTATAAACTGGTTAACATAAAAAAGTCTAGATTGATTGTTTAGACCTTTTAAGTATGACGTTTAATATCGTGTTATATGTTATTTTATGACATAAGTATAACAAATTTTAGGTATATTTTTCCATATTTAAGTTAAAAAGGATAAAAATTTAATTGAAATTTATGAATTATTAACGTATAACACGATATTATACGTTAAAAAGGGTGGTACTATGAAGAAAAATATTTTAATAATTAGTTTATGTTTTGTATTATTAATTATGGGTATTTGCTATTCTTTGTTTTCCAGTAAATTAAATATAAGTGGAACATCTTCTATTACTAGTAATTTTGATGTTGAGATTACTTCAATTGAAAAAACTAATGTAGGTGGAAAGGTAGTAGAGAAAAGTAAGTCTTTTACTAAAGATAGTGCTAATTTTAGTGTAGAAATGGAAAAGCCTAAGGATTATGTTTATTATAAAATTGGCGTTACTAATAAAGGTAGTTTACCAGCTATTGCTACTTTAGGTAATTTGAATTGTAGTAATAATTCTGTTTTTGAATGTGGAGCTTATCCAGATAGTAGTGTTTCTAGTAGTATTAAAAATAATACTGATTTAAGTGATGACAGACTTGTGATTGATGTAGGTGAGACGGAGTATTATAATGTATATATTAAATTTAGTGATAATGTTTCAAAAATGCCTAGTGATTTAAGTGGTGTTTTGACTTTGGGTTTGATTTATAAGCAAAGTGATGTTGGTGCTATTCATAAAAGTGAAAATAATTGTTTTACTGGCAAAGTTTTAAAAGATGGAACAATTTCTATTATTGATTATGATGCTTCTTGTGGTAGTGATGTGGTTATTCCTTCTTCTATTGATGGCTATAGTGTTACTAAAATTGCTGATGGTATATGGGATGATAATAAAAGCATTTATATTGGCTCATTTTCTTCTAAAAGGCTTAATAAAGTAATTTTCCCAGATACAGTTACTTATATTGGTTCTTATTCTTTTGCTTCTAGCTCTATTTCTGAGGTTATTTTTGGAAGTAGTGTTAAGTATATTGGCTATGATGCTTTTAGAAATAATAATATTTCAAAAGTTGATTTTCCTGAAAGTTTAGAAACAATTGATGCTCATGCTTTTGGCAAAAATAAGTTAACTGAAGTTTCTTTGCCTAATAGTTTGAAAAATTTAGGTAATGCGGCTTTTTCTAGTCAAAATTTTCCTAATGATAAAACGGCTATTTTGTATGATGTTAAAAATGGCGTTTTAGATAAAACTACAATAAATTCTTTTATGGGAACTGATGCGACGAATTTTGTTATTCCGTCTAATGTTAAGAAGATTGGTGTGAATGCTTTTTGGACTGTAAATATTGAATCTATTGAAATTCCTTCTACTGTTGAGGTTTTAGATGTTGGTTCTTTTGCAACTAATAACCTTAGTAGTGTTAAGTTAAATGAGGGATTGATTGAAATTGGTAATTCAGTTTTTGCTTATAATAATCTTACTGATATTGTTATTCCTGATAGTGTTCAATCTATTGGAGATAATGCTTTTAAGCATTCTTTATTAAAAACTGTAGTTATTGGTAGCGGTGTTAAAGTAATAGGTTATGGTGCTTTCAAGTCTGAAGGTATTTATAATCCGATTGTGTCTTTTAAAATTAAGCAAAAGAAAGGTAGTATTACAGGTAGCCCTTGGGGAAGTAGTACTGATGTGGAGTGGATTGTCTAAAGAAGTCTTAGATTGATTTCTAGTTTTTAGTTTGATGACTTTTTGTTAGAAATTTGGTACAATATTTGAAATTGGTTGGAGGTTAATTATGTTAAAAATTAATTGCGATGGAATTGTTTATAATCCTTTAGGTGGTGCATCATATATGTTTGAAAAAGAAATAATTCCATATATATTATCTAACATTAGCAAAAATATTATAAAAATAAGTGTTGGCGCACAAATTAATAGTTCACCACATTTTGGCACTTTAGAGACAATCGCATTATCATTTGGTCTAGCAAAGCGGATTGAAGAATATGATAACACTAAAAATGTGATTATTTTATATGAAGTTATAGAAACTTCGCCTGGCGAAACAATTGAAATAAATGGAATAAAATATCAAAAGAATTTATTAACTACAGGTAAAATTGATAATTATATTAATGAATATATTGAAATTTTAGATTATTATAAAAAAGAAACTAATATAGATTATGAGATTAGATTCCAAAAAGATTTCAATAATTCTCCAGAAGTGCCAAAAATTATTGAAAAAATTTTGGAAAATAGAGAATATGTTTCTAATAAATTAGATCCTAAATATCATTGTTTAAGGTTAAGGTGTTCTTGCCCTAAATGTGGACTTACTGACAAAAATAGTATGTTAAACAAATATAATAAAAATAATATTACATTTTATTGTCCATACCATGGTGAGTATAGTATTGATGTATATAAAGAAACAAGTAAATTAGAGTATAATTCACCGCTTAGAAATTTAATAAGGGGTATGTTGTATACTATGATTAATAAT
>CAKPAT010000113.1 GCA_934133155.1 uncultured Bacilli bacterium | reverse complement strand
CCAAAGTATAGTAACGCACCCATTAAACCGAATATGGCACCACTGGCACCTACACTATAACCACTTGAGAAGAATATTGATAGCATACTTCCGGCAAGACCACTTAGTAAATATATAGTCAAGTATTTGGCTTTTCCTACAAAACTTTCTAACTGCATGCCAATGATATATAGAGCATACATGTTAAATAATAGGTGCAAAATACCACCATGCATGAATATTCCAGTTATTAATCTATAATATTCACCGTTTACAACATATCCTCTATTTACGGCTAAATCAGCGGTAAAACCAAATATAGAGCTTAAGATAAATAAGACTACATTGATTATTATTAATGCCCAAGTTATGACTGGCTTTTTCATACTAAATACTTCATCGTTCATTTTCATATCTCCTTCATTTTTAGCGTTTATATCTTTTGTTATTTTTTCAAATAGTTCAAATCCTTTTTCTTTATGTTCAGCTTCTTTCATGATGTCTGGGTATGCTTCTATGACAAAGTTATATTTATTTAAATCTTTGATAGAGTTTACATACGCTAGAGAAATATTAGGCACGCTAAAGTTTTCAATATTAACGTTATCTCCTAAATTAACAAATATGCTTAAGACATTTAATTTAAAGGAGTATGTTTTTTTCTTAATAGTTTTGAGTAAGGTTTTAGCTTTAAAAAGGTCGAATTTGAATTGCTCGTCATTATGAATATATTCTGATACTATTCTAATTACTTTATATGGGCTATCTAGGTTTTCAAGCCATATTTCATTTTGAACGCCTTTCACGATTATTGGGTTATAACCTTTAACAGCTACAAAGTAATGAAGTAGTTTCATGACTATTTCGTCTTTTTCGCCTACTTTTATGTTCATTATATCACCTACTTAAATTTTTCTAATATGTTTAAAAAGCATTCTGGAAGTGGGCTAGAAAATTCCATGTATTTACCTGTTTTAGGATGATTAAAACCAAGTTCCTTGGCATGAAGTGCTTGACCTGTATTATCAATTAATTCATGGTTTCCATAAACAGGGTCGTTTATGACTGGGTGACCGATATAATCCATATGCACTCTTATTTGATGTGTTCTTCCTGTTTCTAGTTTTAATTCAATTAGTGTTGCTTCTTTATATCTTTCTAATACTTTAAAATGGGTTTTGGCAGGTTTGCCACCGGATACTACAGCCATTTTTTTACGGTCTTTGGGACTTCTACCGATTGGGGCGTCGATTTCACCAGTATCGTTTAATATTACTCCCCAAACTAGTGCGATGTATTTTCTATGTGTAGTTTTTTCGCTTAACTGTTTGGCAAGATTTTCGTGGGCTTTATTGTTTTTAGCAATCATTAATAATCCTGTTGTATAAGCGTCTATTCTGTGAACTATTCCTGGTCTAAATTCACCGTTGATGTTACTTAAATTGCTGTGATACAAAAGGCCGTTTACAAGTGTGTGGGTGTAATTTCCTGGGGCTGGATGGACAACTACTCCATTTGCTTTATCTAAGACAATTACATCATCATCTTCATAAACAATATTGAGTGGCATTTTTTCGGGTTTTATATCTGTATCTATTTCTTCATGGTTTATTTCTATTTCGTCATTTTCTTTTAAAATCATTCCTGGTTTTGTTTTTTTCCCGTTTACTTTGACTTCGTCTTCTTTAATCATTTTAAGTACTTGACTACGGCTTATTTCAAGTTTTTGGGCTAGAAAAATATCTAGTCTTTTACTTTCTTCAGCTTTTATCTTCATTTTTTTCACCTCTAAACATTATTAATGCGATATAAATTACAGATAAAACTATCATTATATCGGCTAAATTAAATATAGGAAAGTTATAAGAAAATATAGTGAAATCTAGATAATCGATAACTTCTCCTTTGAATATTCTATCTACTAAATTACCCAAAATACCTCCAGTTAATATTCCAAATGTAACTTCTTCTTTTAGTTTTAATTCTTTTCCTTTTAGGAAATAGATATATATTAAGTTAAGGGCTACTAGGGATATGATAATTAGAAATATTGTATTTGAGTTAAGTATGCTGAAAGCAGCTCCAGTGTTACCTATTAACGTGAATGAAAAAAAGTTTGGGATTATGGTAATGCTTTCGCCTGAATTTAAATTTAATTCAAAAATATATTTTATTATTTGATCTAAAAGGGCACTGATGGCGGCAATTATATATACTTTTTTCATGATTTCCCCCTTTACTAGAGTATATTATATCTTATTTACAAGGTTAATGCAATCGTGTTATAGTTATATAGGAAGGTGATTTTTGTGAAAAGAGAGAGTTATTTAACTTGGGATGAGTATTTTATGGCACTTGCTAAGCTTACGGCAATGAGGAGTAAGGACCCTTCTACACAAGTTGGAGCGTGTATTGTTGGTGCGGATAATCGTATTTTATCGGTGGGCTATAATGGTGCACCTAATGGGTTTAGTGATGATTCTTTTCCTTGGAAAAGAGATGGAGATAATTTAGATACTAAATATCCTTATGTTTGTCATGCAGAGATGAATGCGATTTTGAATTACCGTGGTTATAAAAAAGATTTAGAAAATGCGAGACTTTATGTTGATTTATTTCCGTGCAATGAATGTGCTAAAATCATTATTCAATCTGGCATTAAAGAGGTTTTTTATTTATCTGATAAGTATCATGACAGTGATAATAATATTGCTTCAAGAAAGCTATTTGATGCTTGCGGTGTGAAGTATAACAAAGTTCATTTAGATAGTGAAATTAATTTAAATTTAAAATAGTGCGGTTTGTGAACTGAACCCCAAAAGTTGGACAGTTTATAAATAGTTTCTAATTAGAGGATTGTAACCTGTAATTCACAGGTGACAGTCCTTTTAATTTTACTTTAATTCTATCATAATTATAATAATTAATATAGTCATCTATCGCTAAAATTAATTCATCTATCGTTTTGCATTTATCTTCTTGGCCGTAGAACATTTCAGTTTTAAGTAATCCAAAGAAGTTTTCCATCATTCCGTTATCCATACTATTTCCTTTTCTTGACATACTTTGTTTTATACCATTATTTTTTAATCTTTGTTGATAAGATTGGTGTTGATATTGCCAACCTTGATCTGAATGAAATATTAATCCTTCTAAATTATTATTCTTATTAAATGCTTTATTAAGCATATCATTTCTTTGCTCTAGATTAGGTGATTTGGAAGTATTATAAGATATTATTTCACCATTATATCCATCTAATATTGGAGATAAATAACATTTTTCTCCACGAAGATTAAATTCTGTTACATCCGTATACCACTTTTTATTTGGTTTATCTGCATTAAAATCTCTCTCGATTAAATTATCAGAAATTTTACCGATGGTTCCTTTATAAGATGAATATTTTCTTTTATTTCTTTTTAATGGCTTTAATCCTAATTTAACCATTATTCTATAAACTTTCTTATGATTAATATTATAGTCTTGATTTCTTAGTTCTAATGTAATTCTACGATAACCATATCTTTCTTTATTATTAATAAATATTTCTTTTATTTT
>CAKPAT010000112.1 GCA_934133155.1 uncultured Bacilli bacterium | reverse complement strand
AGTTAGAGCACTTCCTTTTGTTGATGATAGTGTTTCTATTCCTGCTGATATGAAAGAGTTTGATTTTACTCATGAACTTTGGAAAGATTATGTTCTTAAAAATAAGGATGTAGTTGCTCCTAAAATTTATGAAACTTACAAAAGGCAAAAGGGAACTGCTAAAATGCTTCAAAAATAGTGGTTGCTTTTTTTTTTATTTTTTGTTACAATTAAAGGGCTAATTAATTTCTATGACTTTTTTAGTCATGGCGGAAGGAGAGATAGTATGAAAGCAAATATTCATCCAACTTATATGGAAACTAAGGTTACTTGTACTTGCGGTAATACTTTTACTGTTAGAAGTAATAAGGCTGAACTTAATATTGATGTTTGTGATAAGTGTCATCCATTTTTTACTGGTAAACAAGGACTTACAAGAAAAGCTGGTCGTATTGAAAAATTTAACCAAAAATATGGTCTTAATAAAGCTAAGTAATAGCTTTTTTCTTTTAAAAAAAAGCGCTTATATAGCGTTAATGTATGGATTAATTTTATTTATTAAAGGCACTTTGATGTCTTTTTTTTCTAATAATTTTGTGAATGATTTTAAGGCATAAAGGCCTTCTATTGTATTATTTTTTATGTAGTTATTTATTTCTTTTGAGTTTTTTGTACTTAATATTTCGCCAAAGGTAAAGTTTCTACTTGATTTGCTGTTTGCGGTTAGTAATATATCACCAATTCCAGCATATGTGAATATTGTGTTTTCGTTCCCGTTTAAATTTTTTATTAAAGTTTTTGTTTGGTTTATCCAGTCTGTCATATATGAAGCAATTATGGATTCGTTTTTATTTAATCCATTTAATATGCCAGCTGATATGGCGATTATGTTTTTAAATGCTCCGCATATTTCTACGCCTATTATGTCATTTGTTTTTTCTATTTTAAGGTTTTGAAAGACATTTAAAACTATTTCATTTGGATTTGCGATTGTTAAAGCGGCGTTTTCTTTAGCTAAATCTTTGGCAAACGATGGACCTGATATGACGGATATTTTTGTGTTTAAAATTTCTTTTATTATTTCATGTGCAAATAGTCCTGTTTCGTTTTCTATTCCTTTTGAAGCGACACATATTGGTGTGTTTTGATAATATGGTTTTATTTTGTTTACTGTGTTTCTTATAAAGTTAAATGGCACGGCTATTATGATAAGGTCTTTATTTTTGAGAGCTATTTCTAAATTTTCTTCGTAATTTATTTCTTTATTTAAAATTATGTTTGGTAGTTTTTCTGAAATGCCATTATTTTTTAGATTTGTTATTTCTTCTTTTAAGGCGGACCATACGGTTATTTGATTTGTTTTTGATAGGTTTTGTGCAAGGGCTAGTCCGAATGCACCTGCACCGATTATTACTGTTTTCATTTTACATCACCTTTTTTATTGTATCATATTTTCTTTAAAGTTTTATCTTTTTGTGATATACTTCATGGTAGGAGATGATAATTTATGAAAAATGATTTAGAAAAAATTTTTTTAATGGGTCTTGGTGCTATGGCGATGACTAATGAGAAGGCTAATGATTTAAAGGATGAACTTTTAAAAAAGGGCGAGGAACTTTATAAAAAAGGTCAAGATTTAAATGCTGAACTTAAACATAAATTAAAGGATGATGTTACTGTTGTCAATTATGATTTTTCAAAAGAAAATATTATTAAGCAAATTAAAAATATGAGTGAGGAAGATAAGAAAGCTATTATAGACGCGATTAAACCTGCAAAGAAAGATACAAAGAAAAATAATGACTAGTGGTAAGGAACGTTTATTTGAAATTGTTTCTGTTTTGCGCAAATATGATTTGATGAAGCATGCTACACCACTTAATTTAAGACTTGCTATTCAAGAACTTGGTCCTACTTTTATTAAATTAGGTCAAATTTTAGCTTCACGTGATGATGTTTTGCCTAAGGAGTATTGTGCGGAGCTTTCTCATTTGAGAAATCAAGTTACGCCAATGCCTTTTTCTTTAGTTATGGAAATTTTAGATAAGGAATATGATTTTAAAACTAAAGATATTTTTAAAAGTATTGAAGAAGAACCTATTGGTTCAGCTTCTATTGCACAGGTACATAAAGCAGTTTTAAATGATGGGATGACTGTTGTTATTAAAGTGCAAAGGCAAGATATTTATGAGAGAATGTATGTTGATGTTGTTTTAATTAAGAAAATTATTTCTTTTTTTCACATTCAGCAAATTTTTAATTCGGTTTTTGACTTTTGTGATGTTGTGGATGAAATGTTTGAAACAGCTAAAGAAGAGATGAATTTTTTGGTTGAAGCGTCACATACAGAAGAATTTAGAAAAAATAATGATGATACTGTTTATATTTTATCACCTAAAGTTTATACGGATATAACTACTTCACATGTTTTAGTTATGGAGTATATGGATGGAATTAAGATTAATGATTTTGCTTCTTTGAAAAAATATGGTTATGATAGAAATGAAATAGGAGAAAAGCTTGCGGCAAATTATATTAAGCAGGCGATTGATGATGGTTATTTTCATGCTGATCCACATCCGGAAAATTTGAAAATTAAAGATGGTAAGATTGTTTATCTTGATTTTGGTATGATGGGTAGGCTTTCTAAAAGAGATAGAGAGCTTTTGTCTAGGTGTATTTTGGATATAACTAATGGTGATATTTTAGATGTTGAAAGGGTTTTGCTTACTTTAGGTAAAGCTAATTCACAGGTTGATCATATGATGCTGCGCAATGACATTAAAATGGTTTTAGATAAGAATGTTACACAAAATATTTCTGATATCGATATTAAAGATTTTACTAATGATATGCTTTCAATGCTTTCTAGGAATAATATTACTTTGCCCAAGGATATTACTATGCTTTTAAGGGGTATTATTGTTATGGAAGGTGTACTTAAAGAGGTAAGCCCTGATATTAATTTAATTCAAATTTTAGAAACTCATGTTAAACCTCATGATTTATTTACCGAGGAAAGCATTAAAAAGTATGCGACTGATAGCTTGAAAAATTGTTCTAATTTGGTGTATTTACCGGATGAAATGCTTTCATTTTTAAAAGGTGTTAATAGTGGGGATTTGAGATTTAATATCGAGCTTAATGATTCTAAACATCAAATTAGAAATATTGAGCAGTTAGTTCATTTAATTATGATTACAATCCTTGATGTTGCTTATATAATTGGCACGAGCCTTATTATTGTGCAAAATGGTGATAAGCCACTTCCATTTATATTTTATATTTATTTGGTTTTTGGTGCGATTTGTACTATTTGGCTTTTTTATAGATTATTTGTTAGTAAATTTAAAAATAGGAAGAGGTAAAATAATTTTATTTCTTTTTTGGTAGACGCCATATCCATAGATGACGTGCCAAGGCGTAATGTTTTAAAAGTGTTTCTAAGTTTTTTTGAGTAATAATATATTATTAAAAAGATAATAAAGGTAATTAGTTTGTCTAGTTATCCTTTTTTTGTCAAAAACTGTCAATGATGATTATCTTTCAAAAATATTACTTGTTTTTTTTTTTTTTTTTTGGGATATTATAATGTGGAAAGGAGTATAGATATGAAGAAAAATATTG
>CAKPAT010000111.1 GCA_934133155.1 uncultured Bacilli bacterium | reverse complement strand
TGCCTCTGGTACACTGATTAATTGGAAGGCTTTCCTTATGGTAGAAATGGAAAAGCAATTGCTCCACTAACTTTAAATAAAATAGAACAGATTAAAATAACTGCTAAGGAAAAAGATTATATAGATAATAAAGGCTTGAATAATGTATATTATAAAGATTACATTTTATATTGAAAAATTTGGGAAAGCAACAAGGAAGAAATCAATGATTTAATTTATCCGAAATTACCAATGAACATGGATAAGAAAAATAAAAACAATAGAGTTAGGTACATCATTTCACAACTAAAAAAGGAAAATAAAATAGAAAATGTAGGGTCATTAGCAAAATCCTTTTGGATAATGAAAAAATAATTTGCAAAAGTGTTAGAAGTTATAAGAGTTTTTGCAAAGAAAGTTTAAAAGTACAAGCAATTATAATGGCTTTTATAAAGATTTTTTGCAAACTGCTTCAAAAAAATGATAAAAGATAAAACGATCAAAGATACTTGTTGAAGTGTCTTTTTTGCTTAAAAAATTTGAATTGATATAAAAAGTAAGTAGTTAAATAAAGTTATTTTCATATATTTTATTAGGTGGTTTGCGTGAATTATAAAAGAGTTGTTTTATTTTTTTTACTTATTTTATTATGGGGTGTGAATGTTACTTTTGCTCAAAATAAAAGTTTGCCTCTTCTTTCTAAGGTTATTTATTTAGATCCTGGACATGGCGGTGCGGATAGTGGAGCTTTTTATAAGAATTATAAAGAGTCTGATTTGAATTTGGCTATTAGCAAAAAGATTATGAATGTTTTAAAAAATGAGGGAGCGGTTGTTTATTTAACTAGATATGATGATTATGATTTATCTGTTAGTGATGCGTGGAATAGGAAGAGAAGTGATTTATCTAGAAGGGCTAATGTGATTAATCGCTCTGGGTGCGATTTATATCTTTCTATTCATTTAAATGCTGAAGATAGTAATTTTTTATCTGGTGCGGAGGTTTATTATGATACGATTAATTTAGAAAATGAGAAACTGGCTAAGATTTTTCAAAATAATTTTAAAAAGTATCTTGGTAGTAAGAGGGATTATAAGGAAAATAGTACAAAGTATTTACAAAGAAGAGTTAATAGGCCTGGGGTGCTTTTGGAGCTTGGTTATTTATCTAATCCATCTGAAAGAAGTTTGCTTGTAAGTGAGGAGTATCAAGAGAAACTAGCGAATACTGTTTTAATTAGTGTTAATGAATTTTTTTCTAGCTGAAAGATTTCATTTATTTATCATAAATAAATTCTTAATATGTGCTATAATGAATTATAGGTGAGGCGTATGACGGAAAAGATTTTTAAGACTTTGGAAGAACAAGTTGAGATATTAAGAGCTAAAGGTTTGACTATTAATGATGAAAAGCTTGCTAGAAGAATTTTATTTAGGGAAAATTATTTTTTCATTAGTGGTTATAGGCACCTTTTTACGGAAGCAGATAGCCGTACGTTTTTGCCAGGAACAACTTTTGAAGAACTTTATGCAACTTTTACTTTTGATAGAAGAATACGAAATACTTTTTTTAAAAATATTTTGATTGTGGAAAATAATATCAAGTCTATTATGAGTTATCAACTTTCTAGAAAATATGGGTTTAAGGAAAAAGATTATTTAGATCCTAAGAATTTTTCTCAAGATAGTATGCAGATAAGACAGGTTCATGATGTTTTAGATAAGGTTAAAAGACAGATTAGAATTAATGGTAGGCAAAATACGGCAACTTTGCATTATATTGATAATTATGGATATGTTCCTTTATGGATTTTGGTTAAGGTTTTGTCGTTTGGCACTATGGCAGAGTTTTTCAATATTTTAAAGACTTCTGATCAGTCTGATATTGCGTCTGTTTACGGTATTAGTGTGCAAAATTTATCTGTTAATTTGAGTTTGCTTTCTAATTTTAGAAATGTTTGTGCCCATGAGGAAATTTTATATGATCATAAACTGCAAAGGGATATACCAGACTCTCGATATCATGAACTTTTGGATATTCCTAAAGATGATGAGGGTTATATTTATGGGAAGAATGATTTATTTAGCTTGATTATTATTTTAAAACAAATGCTTAGTAAAAGGGAGTTTAGAGAACTTATTGACGAGATTAATCGTGAAGTTGTTTTGCTTGATAAGTTTATCAATGTTGTTCCACTTGAAACAATTTTAAATAGGATAGGTTTCCCAGATAATTGGTATGAAATAAAAGATTTAGATTAGGAGGATTTTATGCGAGGAAAAATAGTTAATTTGATTATTGTTTTAGTCAGTTTAATGGTTGGTATTTTCGGAACTTTGTATTTTGTTTCTAACAAAGAAGATAGTAAGGATGTTAGTTCTTCTTCTTATGTTAATAAAAATGTAAAGGTTACTGAGACCAGCTCTATTAATGATTCTATCGAAAAAGTTTATGATTCTGTGGTAGTTGTTAGTAATTATCAAAGGGGTCAACTTGCTGGATATGGTTCTGGTTTTGTTTATAAGAAAGATAGCAAGTATGGTTATATTTTAACTAATTACCATGTTGTTAATGGTGCTTCTGAAATTAAGGTGACTTTAAGTTCTGGTGAAGAGATTGATGCGAAAGTTTTAGGCGGAGATTCTTATATGGATGTTGCGGCTATCCGTATTGATGCTTCTAAGGTTTTAGCAGTAGCTCAACTTGGTGATAGTACTAAAAGTAAGCTTGGAGATACGGTGTTTACTGTTGGCTCTCCTGTAAGTACTGATTATATGGGTACGGTTACTAAAGGTATTATTTCTGGTGAAAATAGGGAAATAACTGTTACTAATAATAATTCTTCTTATATGATGGAAGTTATTCAGATTGATGCTTCTATCAATCCTGGTAATAGTGGTGGACCTCTTGTAAATATTAATGGTGAGGTTATTGGTATTAACTCTGTTAAACTTGTTGATAGTTCAATTGAAGGTATGGGTTTTGCTATTCCTATTGAGGTTGCTACTTCTCAAATTGAAAAACTTGAAAAAGGTGAGGAGATTGCTAGACCAGTTATTGGTGTTTCATTATTTGATTTAGATTCTGTTTCTTACTTATATGGTAGTAAGTTTAATATCGCATCTAATGTTAAAAATGGTGTTGTAATCAATGAGGTTTCTGAGGGTTCTGACGCTGAAAGTGCTGGACTTAAAGCTGGTGATGTAATAGTTAAGGTTGATGGAACTAGTGTTAAGAGCTCTGCTCATTTGAAATATTTACTTTATAAACATAATATTGGTGATTCTGTTAAGGTTACTATTAACCGTAGCGGTGATGAAAAAGAGTTAACTCTTAAGTTAACTCATAAGCTTGGCGAATAGTTTACACTATTTCGGGACATTCTCCTTGATTTGGAATATAGAAGCAGTGGTTCTTATAACGGCCACTGTTTTGTTTTTCCCACCATGTTTGTTTGCATGCTTCTCCTGTTTTAGGTGCATAGAACCATAGGGCATGTGTTGCTGGATGGTAATATTCACCTTTTAATACTCTTCCTGCTAAGTTTTGCTCTAGGGTTGTTGGATTACTGAAAAAAAGTGGACTATTTACTCCGGAAAATCCTCCTGGATTTTGATATAGTACTTCGGATATTGTTTTTGTATTTTTAAATGTTA
>CAKPAT010000110.1 GCA_934133155.1 uncultured Bacilli bacterium | reverse complement strand
CAAATATCCTCTGTATCAAACCAGATTTCGTGATTTAACATGATTGTCCGGATAGAACCGAACCCATCTTTTTTAAAAACCTGAAATTCGTTTTCTAGCATAGAGAATCATCTCCTTTTCTATATTCAATTTTTTGGTAATAATTGGAAAAATGACTTGAATAAGTCTAAGAAAAATGATAATATAATCTTGCACTTAAACTCATTCATAATCTATTTTTTGTAGATTATTACTCTTGGTTTTTGAGTGTAAGAGTAGGTTTCGGTTTGGACGCCAGTGAACCTACTCTTTTTTTTACTCATTTAGTTAATTTATATCTTATATAATATAATTATTAACTTAATTTGTCAATACTTAAAGATACGTGTCTTTGTCAATTTTAAATCTTACATCATATTGAATACCTAAAATATCGCAAATTTTTTTAATATCCGACTCTCGCCAATTGTCAGATTTTATTTTTTGGGCAAGAGCTGCTTGAGAAATACCCATTTTTGAAGCTAATTCTTTTTGAGTAATACCAAATTGTTTCAATATTGCTCTTATTTTTATACTTGTACTTATAATATTATCACATCCTTTTAAATTAGTTGGAAATTAATAATATTATAGTCTGTAAAATCATGTTTTTCAATAGTAAACAAGGTATATATTTACTAATAATTTGAATTTTGGGGAGTTTTGGAGTTGACTAACTCTAAAAATATGATATACTAGAAATAGTCAACTTATAGGTAATCTATGGGAAGACCTCTGCAAGAAGTAACTGTCACGTTTACCAGACACACCAGTTACTTCTTTTTTTATTTATTTAAACGCTCCGTGAGAATCATGCGTACTAAATTTGAAACATTAGTTCCTTTTTTAATAGCTTCTTCTTTTAATGAATTTTCTAATTCCGGAGAGACATAAATAATAAGTTTTTGTGTGTTTTTTTTAGGTTTTGCCATAGTTTACCCTCCTTGGTTAATAATAGCATATTAATAAGTGACTGTAAAGATACTTTTAATGTGTTATTATTTAATCAGAAAAATAAAACTTCGTGCCCCTTTTAGACTTCTTTATAAGTTCTGATACAGCTATATCCTTATAAGTGTATTCTTTTAAGTCATCTAAATCCTTTTTTCTTAAATTAGAGATAAGAAACCATGCTTTTTGTGGAATATTTGCATATTCCTTTGGGGAATAAACATCAGAATCTTTAGGGATTCCTTCTTTTAATCCAAAAAACTCTATTTTTTCTATATTACCAAGATAATAAACATTTTCCATCTTGCTGTACAATAGAATTTTTTTAGATTGAGCTAATTTTCTGCCATCAAAACGATAGCCCGTTGAAAAATAACATTTTTCGCCCATATCTAAGTGTTTTCTTATAATATCCTTCACGGAAATTAATCCATCACAGGATAAAGCTAAAGCTACTCCAAACATACAAAAAAACCCTCCTTTCGTCTATTTTTTCATATTTATATTATATCACATCGCAAAACTAATTTCAACTAATTCTTCTAAAAAAACTAATTTTAAATAAAAAAGAAGCTGTACACTAATTACTTAGTGTTACAGCCCTATTGACTAATCATGCATCAATCCTGTGGCTTTTCGCCAGAATATAACATATTTTTATTTAAAAAATCAACCTACTTTTTCAGTACATTAGACAAACTTCTTCTTTTTTCTTCTTTAAAATATTCATCATAAGCCTTATTAACTGCATCAATTCTTCTCTGTACATTAATTTTCTTAGCAGTAGAATTACTACTTGCCATATTATATTCGCTGCTAATAGAAGTTTTATCTGTGATTCCAAAGAAATACAAGAACCAGTTTGCAATATCTTCTGCTGTTAAGTTATCTTCAATTGCTCTTTCTATTACTGGAATCATAGAAACAAAATGAGTTTTATTTGTCATTTTTCTACTAATTTTCTTTAATGCAATATCATTCACTTTTTCGTAGACTTCATGCATTAAATCGAGAATTTGAAGCATTTTTTCTTTATCCTCTTCGGTCACATCTGTTGACTGAAGAAAAGCTGTCATGTCTTTCCGTTCAAAAGATTTTATCTCACTTTTGTAAATTACAAAGGCTTGCATGATAATTGAGCGATAAGAATATTTTTCTAAAGCTGTTTCACTCATAGTTTCTTTGAAGAATTTATGTTCACCTAATTCCTGCAACATTGCAGGATTTTGAACTAAAGCCCACATCTGCTGTGAGCTGTTTAAGGCTTGACCATTATTGATTAAATAAAATTGCTCCGCAGCTTCTTCATCAGTCATTCCATCAAAATATGTGACTGAAAATGTGTAATCTAAAATTCTTTCTTGGATTTCTTCTGGAAGTTCATCAAAATATTTCCCGTTGTAATCATATACATCTCCGTTCTCTAACTCAAATTCTGTTGAGAATTTCTTTTCACTGATTTCAATCGGAAATTCTCCATTTACATATTTATAAGCAGTAATGGAACGCTGTTGACCTTCCAACATATCCCAAACTGTGCCATCTAATCTTCTTGCGATGAAGTTAGAAGTTAAATAGTCAATAATCATTGTTCTGATAAATAAACCTTTTCTGGATGCTGTCCATGTGTAACCTCTCTGAACAGCATTATCAAATTTCATTCTTCCTTTTTTGATATTTGTAATTACCTGCCGTGTTGTCCAAGTTACTTCTGCTCTAATAAACATAACTTTTTCTCCTTTCCATATTCCAATGTCCACTTTTATTTTTCAATATCCACTTTTGATTTTTGAATGTCCACTTTTATTTTTCAATATCCACTTTTGATTTTTGAATGTCCACTTTTATCTAAAACTATTTTGCTCTTGCTAGTTCTTTTCTTTTGAGAACGTTATAATATCTCCGTTTTCCATACGGATTTTTATTATTTCTCCATCTGAAATTTCTTTCATATATTTTTCAATATCATTTTGGAACTGATTATAATCAACTATATTCATGACGTCATATAAGTTACTGATTTCTTTTATATAATGCAGAATATACTTTTTATTTGTTTCGTAATCCTGCCTTTTAAGACTATCATTAATTGCATCATCGAGCATTTCAAAAGTCCATTTTAATCGTTCTTCTCCGGTTAAATGTTGAGCATTTACAATCCATGCTCCATATTTATTCAGGTTTGACTTTTTTGTTTCTATCCCATAACTGTAATACCATGCCGGAGATAGATTAGATTTCTTTTTTGAATATTCTATTGTTCTGTTTAATATTTTTTTCTGACAAAGTTCCCTTAAATACCGATTGAGTTCAGGGACTTTTAAAAATCCATATTTATCATATTTATTTTCTTTGATGTCAAATCTTTCAATATAGCTTTTTACAAAATCCATATTGTAAATATTTTGCCTACCATGTGCACAAATGTACTCGATTATCCAATTTGTCTTTAAGATTTTTATCCCCATTACTGTACATTTACCTTTCTAGCTTTCTTAATAGCTTTTTTATAATCTTCAATTTTTTCTAATGCAGCCTCAGTAAAACAAAAGTCGTTCTCTTCGGCAAATTTTATAACTTTTTTGTACTCGCTGATGTTTATAGTCACATCTGGACTATTCCATTTTGAAGTTCTAATACTTCTCGCTTCTTGATACAAATAATTATCTCTACCTCTC
>CAKPAT010000109.1 GCA_934133155.1 uncultured Bacilli bacterium | reverse complement strand
T
Organism: uncultured Bacilli bacterium; assembly: GCA_934133155.1. GTDB lineage: Bacteria > Bacillota_I > Bacilli_A > RF39 > UBA660 > Coprosoma. Next base: position 3,702 of record CAKPAT010000109.1, on the reverse strand, counting down.
AACAACACATTTACATGTATCATCAAACATGTTGTAGATGTATCCTGCTGAGTTGGTTCCTTTATATTTGGTATGGACGGAATTAGCTACATAGCCTTTCTTACTACTATGGCTTGTTCCTAATACTTTGATAGCTTCATCATCATATTGATTTCTTTGTCTTTTTCTAAGAATAATTCTTCGCCAACCGCAAGTTCCTTAATATCAATATAGTTGCCTAGTGCGGCAAGTGTAATGTAAGTTTTTATGTCTATTCTACTTTACACCTACTAATATAATGGTGTGGGTGTACAAAAAACACACTAGAAGAGTTTCATAAGAAAAAATTGAAAACTTAACCAAACAGCCTTAACAAGCGCTATTTATACTTAGATAAGGCTATAAAGGATAAAATTGTTTTATATAATAAATAAGAGAAATTATGAAAGAAGGAAATGTATGTTATCTATTCATCAATTGATGAAGTATTTAAGAAAAAAGCACAACATTAATATCAAAAGTTCGCAAACACAGGCTTTGCGCAATATCGGTTATTATCACGGTTTTAAAGGTTATAGATTTATTAGAGAAGATACTGTGCGTATAAACTATAATTCCTTCGATGAGGTAATCGCATTAAACAAATATGATATGCAATAAAAAACGATTTTATATCCAAAAGTAATGTTTATAGAAAATGCATTAAAGAGCTATGTTATTGAAGCTTTACTATTGGATAGTAAATCAGAAAACTTTGATGTGATTTATAACAAGTCGCTTACTTCTTATAAAAACCACAGTGCAGGTAGTTCCTCTTATAAGAGTGAATATACCAAAAGGATGGACTTGAAAGGAAAAATAAATAGCGCTTTAATACGCAACTATAACAAAAGAACTGTTGTGGCACATTTCTTTAATAATGACATTACAATTCCTATATGGGCAATTTATGAAACTTTGACATTAGGAGAATTTGGAACTTTGTATAATTGTGCTTGTACCAATGTTAAACTTCATGTTTCAAAAATCATGAAGCTACCTACAAACCTTGACTCTGATGGAATGATTACGCAATTTTTTATCTTTACGTTAAAAGACTTAAGAAACGCGATTGCTCATAATAATGTGGTGTTTGATACTAGATTTAAAACTGGAAAAATTTATAGACGTTTAATTTCATTATTAGAAAATGAAATTGGCATTTCTAACGTAGATTTTAAGTACATGGATGCGTATATTATTATGATTACTTATTTTATAAGGAAAATGGGAGAAACAAAAACCTCATGTAAGCAATTCATTCTGTCATATCAACAACAAACTGAGTATTTAAGAAAGGAATTACCAACAAACGTTTATAACCAAGTGGTTGGCACTCAACATAGAACAAATATGAGAGCTTTACAAAGCTTTATAAGCAAATCATAAAAATAAAACGCGATATGTACTACAGATAATCAATTAATTTATCGATGATTGCCGTTTGTGACAAATTTGCATATTGTATAAAAAAATAGTAATATATACGTAGGAATTGCGGTGGATGTCTTCGGATTACACCTAGGAGAACTTGATGCGTCGGGTTCTCTTTTTTGTAGGATAGATTATGTAATAGATCAATTTATGAAAGAGACTTTAATGTTAGATAACGTTAAATAAGAACTAAAAGGAAAACTTGCCTCAAGGGCAAGTTTTCTAAAAATACAAATGTATATCTACTCTCATTAGAAGAACCGGCTATAATTCATCACAAACAAATTTATGCATTTATTTAGTATTTAATAGTTCTTTAGTCAAACTTATTATTTGTGGTCGCTTAAACTTTATTATTAATTGTGTGCTGATGTGTTTAAGCAAAAACACATTAGATTTCAAGTTAATATTAAAAATAACTTAATAGTTTATACAGGTGTTTTAAAAGGTCTACTCATTATTAAAAGAATATAAATTATATTAATATATAGAAAGATGACTCTAAATAGAAGAACCAGAAAATGATTTGATTTGATACACAGGTTAATAGAATTGCTTATTAATTAAGCATTAATCAACTCTATTTTTCCATCAAAACCATTGTCTTTCCACAATTGTGCTTTTCTACAACCGTCACCTTTGTAGTTATTTAAATATAGACTGCAATTAGCATTATTGGCTATATCAATAATTTTAGTTAAATAATATTTATCGGAATCGTTACAATTCCAACCACAAACGTATATTTCGTTATATTTACTGATACAAAATTCATTTTTAACATTATCAAAAAAGGCTTGATGGTTTTTAAATATTTGTTTAGTGTTTTTGTATAACATTGCTTCAGCTTCTTTTATATAATCCTTATCATTGTCCAAATTAGAACCACCACTTTTGTTTATATCCCCATGTCCAACAACAATACTATCTCCATTAGTAGCGGTTCCATGTATGTAGCATAAATTATCCTTTTTAGGTATTGAAAAAACATTTTCAACAGTATTTGTATAGTTGAAAATAAGAAAATAATCATCATTAGAAATGTTTCCTATTTTTACATCTATATTATCCTTAATAACATTACCTATGTTTATTCTTTTGACCCATTCGATAAACAAATTCACAATAGTTCTGCTTGCAGAAGTTATTAGATCAGTTCCGTAACTAACGGGAGAATCAGGAACACAATAATTACCATAATATTTATTAGCTTCATCGATATATTTTTTCCAATCAAGTTTTCCTAAGTCATTTTCGAAATTACTACATTTAGGATCTTTTAAATCAGCAATCATATTGACCAGCATGGTAGCAAATAGTTCTTTTCTACTTTCATCTACCTTTTTAATATTTATAGTGCATTTGTTATTGTTTATTAAATTATTCAAAAAAGTACCATTTTAAATTGGTATGTCTAATTCGAAATGAAGTATGTTTTTTCCATTAATATCTAGTGGATATTCGTTACATAGCCATTCAGAAAAGTTCTCATATGATGTTTTACTATTATGGGCTAAATCATATCCGTTTCCAATTATTATTAGTCTAGCCATATTGCACCATTCTCCTTAGTATATATTTAAACTATCAATATAATATAATACCTTTACATTGATTACATTCTTAATAACAAACGAATTTAACAAAGCAAAGCAAAACAAATGGATGAATTCATCTTATAAAAATGGTATAAATACTAATATGAAAACGAAAAAAAATTTTAATAAAACAATTAAAAAAGATGAGTATGAAAAAGTAATATTTTGGGTAGGAAGTGGAGTTTCTTATGAAAAACCAACATGTTTTCCATTGGGAAATTCACTAACAGAATTAGCTTTGGAGGATGGGTTAGGTGAAGACTACGAATTGTTTATTGACAATTATAAAAAAGTAGCAAGGATATTAGATCTTCCGCTAAAAGAATGCCCTAGATTAGAAACAATTTTTCAAATTTATAAAGATATTGATGAGAATTTTAACACAAACTATTTGTCAAAACTTAAAATATTCGGTGAAGCAGAACCAAATATAAATCACTATCTTTTAGCTAATGCTATTAATAATGGTTGTTTTGTGTTTACTTCAAATTTTGATAATTGTATAGAAAAAGCATATAAAAATCTTTTTGATAAAGAACTTACTAAAGAAAATATACACCATTTCCATGGAACCTTTGATAATATAGATAGAATAGGTATAAGTATTGATAATATATACAAAATAGACAGTGAAACTGAAAAAGTATTATTT
>CAKPAT010000108.1 GCA_934133155.1 uncultured Bacilli bacterium | reverse complement strand
AAATAAGCATTTTCTGAAATACTTTGATGAAAAGTCGTATCAAAAACAGCAACCATAGGAACACCTAATTTTTTAAATAACTTTATACCTAAAACATTAGCCGGATTATGCAAAGGATCAAACTCCCGTATCTTCTCTAATTCTTTAATAACATCATCAGTAATAATAGTAGAAGTCTTAAAAATATCCATACCTTGAACAACCCTGTGTCCTACCGCATCAATATCACTTAATGAAGAAACAATGCCCAAATTCAAAAGTTCATTAAAAAGTATATTAATCGCCTCTTCATGATTTTTAATTAAAACATTTTTATAAAAATTATTAATCTTATAATAACTTTCATCAAGACCAATTCTATCAAAAAGACCAGAAGCAATTTTTTTACCTGTACTAGTCTCAATTAAACTAAACTTTAAAGTACTACTTCCAGAATTTATCACAATAACATTCACACTAATCACATTCTTTCTTTATATATCATTTTATACGTTCTTCTCAATAATTTCCTTTTTTTGGAAATTAATATTAAATTAAACTCAAGGCTATAAAAGTTTAGATAGATTTTAAAATGGTGCCCAAAAGGAGAATCGAACTCCTATATTTCCCTTCGGAGGGGAAAACTCTATCCATTGAGATATTTGGGCTTGAAACCATTATAGCACATTTTAAAAATTATTTAAGAGAAAAAGCTTTGCCATTCAGATAAAGTTTTTCGTATAAAAAGTAAAATCACAAAAGCTGGATTAAACACTTTTTTAAAAATCAAAAGCCAGGACTATTCCTGGCTTATTGAAACCTTATTTACACCATTCAAACTTTCATTCGTCTGAATATTTAAATTTCTCTTTTCATTAGGTTCAATTTCGCCTATATATCCTTTCAGCAAAATATCCCCTGCCTTTATATTAATAAATCCCATATCTAAAGTATTAGCCGTTAAATTAGTCACATTTGCATTGAACACATAATCTTTATCTTTCTGATAAATTTTAATATCTGAAAGAAGAAGTTTATCCGTAAAAACATCTTCTAATTTTGCCTCCTTGATAGTAGTATCAGTACTAACTTTTTCATCCTTACCTTTTCCAAAAAATACAAGTGCCAAACAAAGACACAAAATTAAGACCAAAATTTTTATCTTGCTTGCCATGTATCTAAAACATCACAGCTACTACTAGAAGGAGCAGGATCAGGCATCTTCATTCTTACAATCATTGGCACTTTAAAAGCCTTTCCAAATGCCATACAAGTACCAGGCTGTAAAGTCTTCTGCTTTTCAATAATATCCGCCGAAATATTTGGAAGCATTTTCTTAATATAATCCAAATCCCTTGGGTGGGTAATCTTAAAAATCAAGAAATTAGCACACTGCGAAATAACCGTGTCTGAAATTTCAACTGGTCTTTGTGAAATTAAATTGAAAATAAGACCATACTTTCTTCCTTCTTTAGCTGCCCTTTCAAAAATATTATAGCCAATAAGGTTAACATCATTATCATTTTGAACATACCTGTGAGCCTCTTCAACAAAAATATGAAAAGGAATAGATGCTCTTTGCTTAAGCCTTTTAGTAAAATTAAATAGCATTTTCGTATAAATTTTACAAACAACTTTTGCAAACCAGTCCTCAACATCCTCTAAATTAAAATTGATAATCTGTGCTTTTCGTCCATTTTTAGAAACCAAAGTTGCAATATAATCTTCGGTTTTAATAAAATTAGGATACCTTAAATACTTAGAATTTTCCGAAATAGTAATCGCATGAAGTCTAACCTTTAAAGCAATCGCGTCAGAATAAGTCTCCTCGTTATTCAAAAGTCCTTCACTAATTAAAGTAAACTCCAAAGCTTTCTCTAAATCTTCTAAAGTAAAATACTTCACTTCTCTAGGCTCATACTTGTCCAAAGACTCATCAATAAAACCAGTTATATACTCAGTCATTAAAATACTTTCTGGAAAATTACCTTGTGTATCAATCGTAAAACACTCACGAAACTTCCTCGTGTAACCAATGCCTTTAACAGGTGCTTCCAAATTAAATTCATTAGTTGAGCATGTAGCAAGAATAGCAAACACGTCATTTCTCTTACTAGCAGCAGTCTGATTAGTATACAAAATAGTCATAATCGCCTTAGCAATCAAATGATTTTTATAACGAGTAGACATATCATCATCAGAAGCAAAAATATTAACAAGTTTAAGCATTCTTTCAATAATCGTAAGCTGTGAATGCTTATCAGCACGCAAAAGTAAAGCCATATCATCAATATCTAAAAGCCAAATAGGAATGCTTAAAACCTCACCATCAGTTTGATTTAAATTAGTTGTATAAAACTTAAAATTCAAATTAGGATTAATCCTATTAACGCCTTGTAAAGCATTATGATACTCACCATAAGCATCAAAAATAAAGAAATTAGCCCTAAAAGGAAGTACCTTAGGATTTTCAAACACATTCTGCAAAAGCCTTGCCACACCACAAGATTTACCAGAACCACTATTACCAAAAATCGCCATATGACTGCTAAATAAATCGTTAATATCTACATTTATATTGCACCCATCATAAAGTGGGCTTTCACCAATAACCAAAGAATTAGGTGTATCATCGCCAACAATCATTTTAACTTCAGAAGGAGAAATAAGTCTAAGCTTCGCATTAAAAGTAGGCTTTCTAATAACACCACCTACAAAATGATCTCCTTCAATTTCTCCTAAAAACCTAATCTTAATAAGATCACTACTAATATCCTCAACCTCACCAAGAATTTTTTTATTCTCATCTTCAAAAATAACATGCATATTCATAATATTTGTTGAAAGTGCACCACCCAAAGGTATCTCTACATGTGCCTCATTATTACTAATATAAACTATCTTCCCAAACATTTCTATTCCTCCAATATCCTCAAAATTTTATTTTTAATATCCAAATCAAGATCCTTAATAGTCTCTTTGATTCTTAAAGTTTTACTATAATCCTTTAAAACATTTTCTAAAAAAATAAGTTTAGCCTCCGCCTCTTTAATATGCTTAGAAACGGCAGCCTTACTAATATTTTCATTTTCCGCAATCTCCGATAAACTTAAATTTTCAAAATAATAATATTCAAAATAAACCTGTTGTTTTTTCGTTAAAACATCGCCATAATAATCATAAAGATTAATCAAATAAAGTCTATTATCCAAAAGTAAAACCACCTATAAAAACAATAATACCAAAAATAATATACAAAACAGTAAGGTATTTTCTTTTGTAAAAATAATGATTATTTAAAGCCATAACCCAAAGCAAAAGGCCTGATAAGATCTCACAGAAGCGGAAAATATTATTAAAAAATATTGATAAAATAAGCATAATAACTAAAACAAAAGCTAAAATCAGTTGAATAAATAAACTATAATTTTTCAATCCTCATCCACTCCTTTAAATAAGCCATAAATATATTTTTCAATATCAAAAACTCTTAAATCTTCCTCTTTTTCGCCAAGTCCAACAAACTTAACAGGAATACCTGTTGCATCTTTAATTGCAAGTACAATACCACCTTTAGCTGTACCATCAAGCTTAGTTAAAACAGTTCCTGTAATATTGGTAATTTCTTTAAAACTTTTAGCCTGACTAATACCATTTTGTCCAGTAGTTGCATCAATAACCAGTAAAGTCTCATGAGGGGCTCCCGGAATAAGTTTACCAATAACCTTATTGATTTTTTCAAGTTCTTTCATTAAATTAACCTTGTTTTGTAATCTTCCAGCCGTATCAATTAAAACCACATCGTACTTTTCATCTTTAGCTTTCAAAACACCATCATACATCACACTAACCGGATCAGCATTTTCCTTATAAACAATATCACACTCTGTTTTTTCTGCCCATTGTCTCAG
>CAKPAT010000107.1 GCA_934133155.1 uncultured Bacilli bacterium | reverse complement strand
GGGATATTATAATGTGGAAAGGAGTATAGATATGAAGAAAAATATTGTTATAGTTGTTTTATGTTTGTGTGTTGTTTTAGTTTTTGGCTTTATGTTTTATTCATTTAATGAGAAAGACAAAAAAGTCACTGAACTTAAGGGAGAGAATACAGCACTTAAAAATCAAGTTAGTAACTTGAATACTGTTAGTGGAGTACTTGGCAAGCTTGCCGGTAAGTATGAATATATTGCCGCTGATGGTTCAACAAATGTTACTTGTACGGCCTATGCACAACTTGAGATTAAAAGTGATGGCACTGGCGTAAGTTATAATGGCGTAACTTGTGGAGATGGTGATGTTGCAAAAGGAGATGTTTCAATTAACAGTAATAAAATTTATGTAATGAATGACGATTGCGTTAATAATGCTTATGAAACAAACGGAGTTGGTAATTGTCATTTATATTATACTTATTCATATAATGGTGGTAAAATATTTGATACAAGGAACAATACTAAAATGGAATTAAAAAAAGTATCTGAATTTACTAAACTTTTTGAATAGTAAACTTTTGTATAAACAAGTGATTTTTCAAAAATATTACTTGTTTTTTTTTTTTTTTTTTTGGGATATTATAATGTGGAAAGGAGTATAGATATGAAGAAAAATATTGTTATAGTTGTTTTATGTTTGTGTGTTGTTTTAGTTTTGGGTTTTATGTTTTATTCATTTAATGAGAAAGATAAAAAAATCACTGAACTTAAGGGAGAGAATACAACACTTAAAAATCAAGTTAGTAACTTGAATGCTGGTAGTGGAGTGCTTGGTAAATTTGTTGGTAAGTATGAGTATGTTAAAAAAGTAACTGATACAATAGAAGGAAATGCTATGGAGGCTACTATTTATTTTCAGTTAGAGATAAAGAATGATGGTACTGGAACAAGCAAACATGGCGCTTTTGGAGATGGAATAACAGAGGGTTATAGTGAGGCTGGAGATGTTTCAATTAACAGTAATAAGATTTATGTAATGAATGACGATTGCGTTAATGATGCTTATGAAACAAACGGAGTTGGTAATTGCCATTTATATTATACTTATTCATATAATGGCGATAAAATAATTGCTGCTTCTGGCGACACAAAAGTTGAGCTTAAAAAAGTATCTGAATTTACTAAACTTTTTGAATAGTAAATTTTTGTATAAACAAGTGATTTTTCAAAAATATTACTTGTTTTTTTTGGGGGGGGATATTATAATGTGGAAAGGAGTATAGATATGAAGAAAAATATTGTTATAGTTGTTTTATGTTTGTGTGTTGTTTTAGTTTTTGGCTTTATGTTTTATTCATTTAATGAGAAAGACAAAAAAGTCACTGAACTTAAGGGAGAGAATACAGCACTTAAAAATCAAGTTAGTAACTTGAATACTGTTAGTGGAGTACTTGGCAAGCTTGCCGGTAAGTATGAATATATTGCCGCTGATGGTTCAACAAATGTTACTTGTACGGCCTATGCACAACTTGAGATTAAAAGTGATGGCACTGGCGTAAGTTATAATGGCGTAACTTGTGGAGATGGTGATGTTGCAAAAGGAGATGTTTCAATTAACAGTAATAAAATTTATGTAATGAATGACGATTGCGTTAATAATGCTTATGAAACAAACGGAGTTGGTAATTGTCATTTATATTATACTTATTCATATAATGGTGGTAAAATATTTGATACAAGGAACAATACTAAAATGGAATTAAAAAAAGTATCTGAATTTACTAAACTTTTTGAATAGTAAACTTTTGTATAAACAAGTGATTTTTCAAAAATATTACTTGTTTTTTTTTTTTTTTTTTTGGGATATTATAATGTGGAAAGGAGTATAGATATGAAGAAAAATATTGTTATAGTTGTTTTATGTTTGTGTGTTGTTTTAGTTTTGGGTTTTATGTTTTATTCATTTAATGAGAAAGATAAAAAAGCCACTGAACTTAAGGGAGAGAATACAGCACTTAAAAATCAAGTTAGTAACTTGAATGCTGGTAGTGGAGTGCTTGATAAATTTACCGGTAAGTATGAGTATGTTAAGACGGATACTCATCCAGAGATGACATGTACTACTATTTATAGACTTGAAGTAAATCAAAATGGTACTGGTAATTATTCTTTTAGTAATTCATGTGCTTCTGGTGTAAGTGGTACGGGAAGTGTTTCGATTAATGATAATAATATGTATTTAATTGATGAAGAATGCGCTAGTATTAATGAAGCTAAAAATTGTCCATCTTATCTTTCTTATAAATATGAAGGTAATAAAATAACAACCAATAATATATATACAAATAGTGAAATAGAGTTAAAAAAGGTTGATAAATTTACTGAAATTACTGAATAGTAAACTTCCTATGGTGCAAGATTATTTTGATAAAGGTATCTTGCTCTTTTTGTTTATTATTTTTTCAATTTTGAAGCTATTTTTATTTGTGGCGTCGATTAAAAAATCACTTTCGTTCAAGTGATTTTAAAATGTAAATTTATTATATGCTTGCTCTAGAATTTGCAAGTTTTCTTTTTGGATTTTTTCAAGTTTTTGTTTATCTTCGGTTAGATCGTCAATAAGTGATGTGTTTTCCACGGTGAATGTGCGGTTTGCTTCGCATTTTTCACTTTTTTCTGGGTTACATGTCAGAGTTAATTTATTATCTTTTATCTCATATGTTCCTGCTTCTTTAGTGTATGTATTCATGTCTATATATATAAAGTTATATGTGTTATCTTTGTAAAGAGTGAGTTCTTTGGTGTTTCCGTTTATGTGGTTACCATTCCAGTTAGGGTATTCAGTGTAGTTTAGTATACCATATTTGTAGTAACCAACCATTTTAGTTCTTTCTTCTTCATCTTTATATTTTTGATTTTCTTTTTTTATTTCATTATTTTCATTTTGTAAATTTTCAATTTTTTTGTTTAAGTTTTCTATATTTTTGTCTTTATCGCTTGCGGTGTAACCAATTACGCATAAAACTGTTATCATTAATGTTATTATTACTAGTATTATTAATATTATATATTTACCTCTTTTAGGCTTTGGTGTGTTTAAATGTAAATTTGTCATACTTCTTCCCCCATAATATAATTTTAGTCTAATCTTTTCTTTAAATCAAGCAGAAAAAAATTTTTATGAAAAAGAACATTTTTTCCTTGATTTTTCTAATAGTTTGGGTTATAATTTTGTATGTGTGGCATGCGAAGATGTGTGAGGTTGCCGATACGCCAGGTTAAGTTGCTAATGAATTTAACTTGAATATCGGGTTTTTACACGGAGCAAGTCTATACTAGATATAGGCGAGAGGAGGAAATAATGATGTCAAATACTAAAGTTTGTATCAGATTGAAATCTTTTGAACATAAGAATTTGGATGCAGCTTGTGCAAAAATTGTCGACACTGTTAGAAGAACTGGTGGTACAGTTAGTGGACCAATTCCACTTCCAACAGAAATCGAGAAGGTTACTATTTTAAGAGCTGTTCACAAATACAAAGATTCACGTGAACAATTCGAAAAGAGAACACACAAAAGACTTATTGATATCAATAATCCAAGCAAGGAAACTGTTGATGCTTTATCACATTTAGATATTCCTAGCGGTGTTGATATTCAAATTAAATTATAGGAGGAACAAATATGAAAGGAATCTTAGGTCGTAAAATTGGAATGACTCAAGTATTTGATCAAGAAGGTAAATTAGTTCCTGTAACTGTTGTTGAAGTAACTCCTAATGTTGTTACTCAAATTAAGACTACTGAAAATGATGGTTATGAAGCTATCCAACTTGCATTTGATACAAAGAGAGAAAAGTTAGCGACAAAGGCTTCTCTTGGAATTACCAAGAAAGCAAATACTACACCTAAGCGCTTCTTTAAAGAACTTAGAGGTGTAAATA
>CAKPAT010000106.1 GCA_934133155.1 uncultured Bacilli bacterium | reverse complement strand
TGTATAAGCATGCCAAAAGGAGAAAACTATGTGTACAGCAATAACTTATAAAACCGAAGATTTTTACTTCGGAAGGACATTAGACTATGAATTTTCATATGGAGAAAATGTAACAATCCCCCTGAAGACCGGCTATGCCGGTCATTTTGTTTGCCACAATCTCTTCAATTATAAGGTTTTAAAATCTTAAAAATTCGAACAAAAATTGTATTTAGATACACTTTAGATACGTTTTAATTTGTATCTAATTTTACTTTTTTAATATGTTTTTTCTTGGATAACACTTAGAAATCCTAATAAATATATAGGATTATAAAAAATAATCAGGTCTTCTAGGAGCTTTGGTCAAATTGATAGTATTAAATTAAATTATTTGGTATAATCAACTTATAATAGGAAGAGATGATAATATGGATCAAAATTATAATACTAATGAAGAAAACAATTCTAATCAGGTTAATAAAGATGTTAAAATAAAAATAATCAAACCAAAATATAAATTTATACTAATATTCGGTGGATTGCTTTTAGTTTTAATAATGACATCAATTATATTTTTTAGTTTTTATAATAATAAAATAAATAGTAATAACAATGATAAAAAGGATAGTTCTAGTTTGACAAGTTGCAATAACAAAATAAATATGGAGTATAAACTAATATTTGATACTGTAGGTGGAAATTCAATAGAATCAATAATTGTTAAATATGATAGTACAAGTGGTGAGGTATTACCAGTTCCAACAAAGGATAATAGTATCTTTGATGGCTGGTATTATGATAATTCTTATAATAAAAAAGTTGAAACTAATGAGATAAAAGATATTTTTGCAATAGAAAAAAAAGATTCCGATGATTGTATTATTGGATATGAAGATATTATTTTGTATGCAAAATGGAAAGAAAACTATGTGGTTTTTGATAAAGAGTTATCCGATGATGAGTTATATACTAAATTAAATGAATTAATGAAGCAAAGGGAGTATAATGAATATGCAATTAAGGTAATAAACTCATTTATAAAGGATTATCAAAAACTGTTTTCTAACAACGAAATATATAATTTATTTAGCAATGTTACCAAAATAGTATTAAATCCATATGATCCGAAATACCCCAATTTATCACATACAAATAGAGCATATAATGCTGGCGGTAGTATTGTTGTAAACTGTTTTGAAGGAGAATTAGATAACGACAAAAATTGGGATGGATTAAAATGGCTATTAACACATGAAATTATACACTCTTTAGGAGAGTTCCCTGAAGAGCAAACTGAAGGATCTTACGAAATGCCTGTTTTGATAAGAAACCGTTTATTAGAAGAAGGATTAGCAGATTCTATTGCACATTTTGTTAAAAACACAGATCACAATAATAAATATGCTGTAAAACACCAAAATGATTTTAAAATGTATAGAGTAGATTCTAATTATAAAGTAATAGAAAGTGATGAAGTAAACCACTCATATACGATATCTGGGAATGTTATTAGTGTATTCAAATATATTGGTTGCTATGATGAAATAATACACGCCAATATTAATAGCGATTTTAAAGACTTAAAGACATGTATGACTAATAATGTCAAAAATGGTAATATATACTTTGATAAGTTATTTAAAAATATAAATGAAATTTATCTATATATTGGATATCCTAATCAGTTTTATAGTAAAACAGAGCTAATTGAAAGATATAAGTATTCTGATAATTCTAAACTAAAAGAGTTCATTGAAAATAATAATTTAAATGATTTATTAATAGAATATGCTAATTTGTCATCGGAAATAATTAATAATAAAATTGATGACTCATATAGCATTTGTGATTTTTATAAGAACAATGTGATTTTTTATAATTTAGATAATAATGGATACAAAACAAATTTAAATTGTAATTAGTTTTTAAACATATTTAAAAATTGTATTTAGATACGTTTTTAGATACACTTTGATTGCAATCTCAAGTGTATCTTGAGTGGCGTCGAAAGGGAAATCATAGGATTTTAAAGCGTTTTAAGGCATCACAAGGCTTTCAAATAGCCCAATTTACGCCCCCCCTGAAGAGGCCGAAAGGCCTCATTTTTGTTTATTTTAAAGGACTTGAAGTCCATTAAACTATTTTAGGTACTAAGCTAGGTACGTAAATTTAAAAAAATACATAAAAATTGATGATTATAGTGTATTGGAAATAAATTTCCAAAAGTAGGTAAAAATACTAAGTTCTGGAAAAATATTTCCAATTCTTTTTAATATTATTTGACAAAACTAATGATAAATATTATAATTTCATTAGATTTGTCAAGGAGGAATATTTATGGAAAGGATGACAATTAAGGAATTTAAAGATCAAAGTAATATTGAAATTATAAAATCTATTATGAAAATGAATAATGGATATGTTACTTCAAAAGAACTATCTAATCTTGGAATTCATAGAATGTATCTTAATATTATGAAAGAAAAAGGTATGATAGAAAAAGTTGGTAATGGTATTTATATTGATTCAAGTAAAATAGAAGATAGCTATTTTGTTTTTGGATTAGAACTTCCTAATATTATATATTCACATATGACAGCACTTTATTTTCATGGACTTTCTATTAAAGCTCCAAATGATAAATACGATATAACTGTCCCAAATAATTATTTTAATTATAAAATTAAAAATCATAATGTCTTTTATGTTGATAAAGATATTTATGAACTGGGACTAATTCAAATTGATACTCCAATGGGTAATAAAGTAAAAGCATATGATATGGAAAGATGTATCTGTGATATTATCAGATCTAAAAATAGAATGGATTCAGAGCATGTTAAACATAGTATTAGAGAATATGTTAAAAGAAAAGATAAAGATCTAATTAAATTATCAAAATATGCTGAAAAACTCGGTATCAAAAAAGAAGTAATGGATTATGTGGAGGTATTTTATGAATAGTATGCAATTAAAAGATAAATTAAGAAATATTTCTAAAGAAAAGAATGTTGATTTTAATACATTACTTAGACTTTATATGTATGATAGATTTGTTGAAAGATTATCAAAAAGCAAATATAGAGAAAACTTTATCATAAAAGGTGGATTTTATTTAAGCACACTATTTGGAGTAGAAAATAGAACTACTATGGATATAGATACTGCTTTTAGAAATGCAAATTTTAATGAAGATACTATGGTTAAAATGATAAAAGAAATATTATCAATAAAAATAGATGATAACGCTAAACTATTATATTTAGGAATAGCACAAATAAGAGATGAAGATGAATATGGTGGATTTAGAGTAGATATTCAAGTTAAGCTCGAAAATGTTAAAGAAAAATTTCATGTTGATATAGTTACAGGAGATCCAATTACACCAAAAGAGATAAGATATAAATATATTCCATTATTAGGAGATAACTATATAGATTTATATGCTTATAATATTGAAACAGTATTAGCTGAAAAGATAGAAACAATTCTTAGTAGATCAGAGTTAAATGGTAGAATGAGAGATTTCTATGATGTCTATTTAATTTATACAAAGGATTGGAAGAATATTAATATTGATAATTTTAGAAAAGCTATTGATAAAACATTTGCTAAAAGAGAATATGTTGGGGAGCCTTTGATAACAATAGATATATTAAGAGAAAGTGAATTAATAAGAACAAGATGGAAAATATATCAAAGAAAATATGAATATGCAAAAGATATAGATTTTGATGACATATTGGATTGTATATTAAAAATGATGGAACAAAGAGATCCTGTAGTAGTTTAATAATATTTATAAAACAACATACAAAATCAGACAAAATATGCTATACTCCTGATTTTGACAGTTGTTGAATAGAAAAAGCTCCTGAAACCTTATATTTAAAGGCTTGATGGAGTTTTATTATGTTCAAAAAAATGCGTACCATGAACATGAACTTGTCAATAAAAAGTAGACAATAAAAAACTTTTATTTAAACCCTAGTTGAGTTCTATACTCAATTGGGGTTT
>CAKPAT010000105.1 GCA_934133155.1 uncultured Bacilli bacterium | reverse complement strand
AATGTGCATTTTCTTATGAAAATACACATTTTTGGTCGTAATGCACTTAATTGTGCACTTTACTTAGAATTTAACGAAAAAAATTAATTCAAAAATGAATTAACTCTTTTCATAATCCTATCCTTACCCAAAATCCTCATGATTTCAAATAAATCAGGCGTCATACATTTTGACGTAATTGCCACTCTAATAACCGTACTAAAATCAGTAATATTTCCTTTATATAAATCCGGATTTTCCTTATAAGTTTTAATATCCGCATACCCTAAAGATAAAGCCACATCTTTCATCTTATTAAACCATGTATCCTTATCATCATCTTCACTATAAACAGATAAATACTTACTCAAAATATCCTTAATCAAAACTTTATCACTAATGCCTTGCCACTCATAGGTAGTAGGTTCAAAAAGCTCATCATACATATACCAAACTTGACTCTTAACATCCGAAAAATAAGCAATGTCCTTACGAGGTTTCTTCTGCTCACGTTCAATATTAAAAATAGAGATAGAATAATCCTTATATTTTTCCAAAAGTAAAGCAAAATCCTTATCATAAATAGAGGCATGCTTTAAAGCCATATCATAAACCAAAGGTGCACTAAGCGTACTGATATAATTTTTAGAAATATTAATAAGCTTATCATAATCAAACAAACTTCCAGAAGAAGGCATCTTTTTAAAATCTAAAGCAAAATCATCAGGATTAGCATTCTTATTTTGTAAAAGCCACATCTCAAAATTAGAATTAGCAACTGTCTCTAAATAAAGCATAACCGCCTTATTAGGAATACCCATCTCATGATAATAACTAATAGCTGCCTCAGGATCCTTTCTCTTACTAAGTTTCCTTTTAACCCCATTTTCATCAACTTTCATAATAGTTGATAAATGAGCATACTTTGGTACATCAAACCCCAAATACTCAAATAACTGAACATGAACAGGCAAAGAAGAAAGCCACTCATCACCACGAATAACATGAGTAGTACCCATTAAATGATCATCAACCGCATGTGCGAAATGATAAGTAGGAAGACCATCAGACTTAATAATAACAATATCTTGATCATTTTCAGGAAGTTCCATCTTGCCCTTTATCTCGTCCTTAATCTTAAAACGATTATTAAAATTACCCTTAGATTTCAAACGAATAATATATTTTTCACCATTATTAATCTTCTCTAAAACTTCATCACGTGAAAGCTTACGGCACCTAGCATAAAAACCATAATACCCTATTCTTTCTTTATTTCTCTCTTGTCTTTCTCTATCAGTTTTCAAGCTTTCCTCATCACAAAAACAAGGATAAGCCTTATCTTCAATAATTAATTTCTTTGCAAAAGCCTTATAAATATCCATACGTTCACTTTGTGTATAAGGCCCATAAGCACCCTTATCACCAGACAAAGTAACACCCTCATCAAAAGAAATACCAAAGTTAGATAAATCCTTAATAATCTTAAAAGTACCATCATCAATACTTCTTTTTTGATCAGTATCTTCAATTCTTAAAAAAGATACACCACCACTTTGTTTAGCCAATTTCATATTAATAAAAGCCGTATAAAGCGCACCTAAATGCACAAAACCAGTAGGACTCGGTGCATACCTAGACACAATAGCCCCCTCTTTTAAATCCCTCTTAGGATATAAGTTTTCATAATAATTATAATCATGCTCAGTTTTTAAAAGTAAATCCGCATATTCTTTAATATCCATACTATCCCTCTTTCTTACATAATTATCCACTAAAACTTTAAAAAAATCAATAAAAAAAGATACAAATATTACTCTGCATCCTCTTTAGAGGGATTATCTGTATCTTTATCACTAGAACTATCACCAGTAGAAGTATCTTTATTAGAAGTATCCTCTTTTTTACTATCATCCTTAGAGCCATCACCCTTAGAACTATCAGCACTATCCTCCTTTTTAGTACCGTCATCTTTCTTATCAGTAGTATTTGTATTATTAGTAGAGCTTCCCTTATTAGAAGAATTACTAGAAGAATTATCATTAGTAGAAGTATCCTTTTTATCGGTTCCTCCACCAGCTGTTAAAACAATCGACTTAACATCTTCCACATTAGCACCAGAAGGAACACTTTGACTTATAATAACCCCATTACCACCTTTAACAGAAACACTAATACCATGTGACGAACAAAAAGAACTTGCATAACTAACAGACTGTCCCACAAAATTAGGGACTTGTACTAAAGACTTAGCACCAGTCGTATTCTTACCAATAACCGTCTTTTCATAAGGCGTATTAACATCAAAACTAAACTTCTTAACAGTAGAAACCTTCTTAATACCTAAATTTTCTCTCATCGCATTAGAAACTTCTTTAACACTACTATCATAAAGGACATAATTATAAAGAGATAAATTCGTACCACCATAATCCACAATACGTGCATCATAACCATTCAAATAAAGCCTTTGCATACCTAAAACATCAGACATATCAGAAAGTCCTTTACTTTTAGAAGCGACATCCTTAAATACATTATATAAAGACAAAATCTGATCCGTACTCATATTAGTAGTCATAGACGCACTAATCGTATCTAAAAGCTTATAAACCGTATTCAAATCACTAATATCCTTAAACTTATTAAGTAAAGATTCCACAATCTCCTGTTGATGCTGACCACGAATAAAATCATTACTTACATAATTAGTCCACTTCGAAGAGCACATACTTGGATTAGGATGTCTATTACGTGCATAAGCAAGCGCCTGCTCACCAGATAAATTCTGTAAACCTTTTTCAATATAAACCGTATATTCACCCCAGCGCCTACTACTATCTTGTTCACATAAATTATAAGGAACATCAATAGAAACTCCACCTAAAGTATCAACTAATTTAACAACACCCTTAAAATTAATTTTCACGTAATAATCAATTTTAACATCAAGAAAATTCTGAATAGTGTTAATCATGCACTCTTCGCCTTTCCAAGCAGCATGAGTAATCTTATTCTTTCTTTGACCATTAAAACAAGCAATAGGAACATAAGAATCCCTAGGAATACTTAAAATAGTTGTACTTAAAGTAGTAGGATTAAACGTAATAACCATAAGAGAATCACCATTAAAAGAACTAGACTTTATCTCCTCTTCTTCAGAATCCACGCCCATCAAAAGAACAGTAAAAGGTTCAGTAATCTTCTTAGAATTAGTCGTTTTAATCTCCGATTTTTCTTTTTTAACCTCTTTTTTCTCCGTCAAAATAATCTTTGTTTTATCCTTAATATCTGCATACCCATCCATACTACCAAACATTACAGAATAATTAGTTGGTAAAAAGATATATTTAATCTTACCACTAAGCAAATCATCAATCGCCCCAATATAACTATCATATTCCTTAACATTTTTCAAATTATTCTTAGATAAAACATCTTTAGGAATAATATAACCTTCATAGCTCGTCTTATCAGATAAAATACCAATCGCATCCTTAGAAACATCACTAATAGAAGACGCACTACTACCAGATAAAGTAACCAAACTAGAAGAATAAGTGGTCATACCAGAAGTATCACTAACTTCCTTTAAAGCCCCATAAACCTTTTGAATATTATAGCCCGCAAAAATTTCAATAGCAGAAAAAATAACCATCAAAAAAATTATAAAAATAAGTTTTCCTTTTTTCCTCTTTCTAAAAAATCTAATCAAAAGTAAAACAAAAATAAAAGTAATTAAAGGAAATAAAATAGAAATAATAAGCCTTAAAAGATCCTCAATATTGTTCAGTAAAGCAATACTATAATCAAAATAAATAACACTTAAAATTGATAAAATAGCAAAAATAAAACAGATAAAAAAAGATAATTTACGTTTTTTCATATAAACCTCCAAACATTCTTAAAACATTATACTACAAAAAGAAAACATAAATCAACGAAGAAACAAATACTTTACAAATCAAATATCTTATGTAGATTATTATTGATAGTGCACAATTAATGTGCAATTAGTTTTAGAAACATATATAATATCTTCTTAAGCAATTT
>CAKPAT010000104.1 GCA_934133155.1 uncultured Bacilli bacterium | reverse complement strand
CATGCTTATACATGCGTGATTAATTGTTCCGGTTACTAGTTTACTTACTTTAGATACTATTATTTCAGGTTTTTCATTCATGCCGGTTT
Organism: uncultured Bacilli bacterium; assembly: GCA_934133155.1. Lineage (GTDB taxonomy): Bacteria > Bacillota_I > Bacilli_A > RF39 > UBA660 > Coprosoma. Next base: position 3,945 of record CAKPAT010000104.1, on the reverse strand, counting down.
CTATCCAATTTAAAACGATTGATACGAATGCGTATTTATAAAAATCGGTAATAAATTTTTTATCTTCTTCTTTTAGATTCTTACCAAGTATATCTATTTCATTATAAATTATAGGATAAACTAGTTTATATAGGTTATTTCTTAATACTTCAGATGATACTGAATGATATATATTTTTAACAAATATTTTTTCTTCTTCCATTATTTTAAATATATCTAAAAATTTATCTTCCCATTTTTCTTTCTTGTTTTTTTGATTTAGTTGTTTTTCGGTTTCAGTTATGCATACCCATTCAACTAAATCTCTTATGTCTTTAAAATGATAATAAAATGTTTGTCTATTTATATCACATCTATTTGCAATGTCGTTTATAGTTATTTTACTGAATGGTTTTTCTTTTAATAAATCTTTAAAGGTATATGCGATCACTTTTTTTGTTGTTAAACTGCTCATTTTTATCACCTTGATAAAATTATACATCAAAAAATATGAAATATAAATATCTCATATTTTAAAGTAAGCCGCTTTCTTTTAAAATTATTTCTATATCGGTTCCTTTTATTTTTTTAATAGCTATTTTGATTAATTCTTTTTCTGCAAATGTTAATGGAAGTTCCTTTAATGATTTTTTATCTACGGCATAGTAGCACGCTTTTAAAAGTTCTCTTATGTCGTATTTGCTACCCCATACTTCTGGAACTGCTCTATCTATTTTGAGTAGCGTATATACAGCTTCCATTCCAGTACGTATGGAATATTCTGTTGTAAATATTGTATCTCTTGGTGTTTCGGCGAACTGTCCAATAAATGCAAAATTAACTGAGTTTTTAGGAACTACTAGTGGCCTATCTTTTTCTTCTCTTGGCTGGAAGAAGGCGTTTATATATGGCATATAGCATGTTGTTGTGTTACACATATCAGCATATTTTTCTATGTCTTTTATACCTATATGATATAGCCATTCTTGGCATACTTCTTTACCGGTACAATTTTTTATAGGTTTTTTTACGTAGTTACCTTCTTTATTGGTGTTTAAGGCATAAAGCCAAACTAAAACACTATTTTTGTTTTGTGATTTGAACTGTGGCTGTCTGTTAATCGTCCATGATAGATACCAATTTTCTATTGTATCTTTTACAGTTACTATTCCACCAGTTGTTACTTTTCCATTTCTTGGGTCTCTTTTACATATGTTTATAATATGTTTTATTACCTCTTCATCACTTACTTCTATGGTAGCACTCATCCAGTTTGTTTCGTCTATGTGGCTGCAGAATTTATCTGGGTTTCCTAATTCACCATTCGATGCTTGTTTGGCGATGTTTTTCCATAAATCCCATGATTCTCCTCTACCATTTTGAACTTTTGATAAATCTGGAGCGGTGTTTTGATCACCATAGCAAGATGTATCTGTACAACAACCATTGGTGATAAATACTAAATCTGCTTCTTCTAAATTTATCTCTTTTTCTATGCTATTTTCTTCATATATTATTTTTGTAGCTTGCTTTTTGTTTCCACTATTTTCAAATATAACATTTTTTACGTTTATACCATACTCTATTTTTACACCATTACTTTCTAGGTATTTTGTTAATGGTAAAATCATAGATTCATATTGGTTATATTTGGTAAATCTTAGGGCTGAAAAATCTGGCAAGCCATCTATGTGGTGAACATATCTACATAAATATCTTTTCATTTCTAAAGCTGATGACCATTTCTGAAAGGCAAACATTGTTTGCCAGTATAACCAAAAGTTGGTTTCCCAAAATGTTTCTGGTAATACTTCAGATATTTTTTTGTTTTCTAATTCTTTTTCACTTGTGATAAATAGTTTAGAAAGGGCTAGTGCTGACTTTCTATCTAGTTTGAACTGTTTATCTGTATGGGCATCTTCTCCGCAATTTACAGTTGCTCTACATAGTGAGTAATTGGGGTCTTTTTTGTTTAACCAGTAGTACTCGTCTAATACTGTTATATTTGGTGTTTCGATTGATGGCACACTTCTAAACATATCCCACATACATTCAAAGTGGTTATCCATTTCTCTTCCACCACGCATGTAAAAGCCTTTAGTAATGTCTTTTCTTCCATCGCATGAGCCACCAGCTAAGTCTAATTTTTCAAGTAGATGTATGTTTTCACCTTTCATTTGTCCATCTCTTACTAGATAAAATGCTGCAGACAAGCCTGCAAGACCTGTTCCGATTATATAAGCCTTTTTATTTTCTACTCCTTCAGGTTTTTCTGGGCGTGCAAATGCCTCATATGTTCCTGCTCCATAATACATATTAATTTTCTCCTTTATTATTACAAGGTTTATTTTAATATTTTATTTTTTTTAGTTCAATAAATATTTTTTGATTAATGTCTTAAAATTATACATATAAATTTAATTGATGTTTTACTATATGAGTGTTTTATTTTTAGACATTTTTATTTTTTTGTTTAAAAAAATATGGGTACACGTTTATTTAGTTATGTATCCACATTTTATTATATTTGGGGTCATTAATATATTTTTGTTCTTTTTGAATAAATTCTTTTGTATGTTCCATTTACATGCAGGATGTGCCCAGATTATCTTCATAAATTTTATCATGTTTGTGATAAAACTCAGGTGGATATAAGGGCTGTGCTTCTAGATATTTTAAGATTTTTATGGATGTTATCTTAACCGGTAAGAATTAGTTATGTTAGTTCTTTTTTATTTAATAAAGTCCTCTAACCTTTTTCTTTCAATTTTGTCAGTTAAAAAGTATAGGCACTGTGTTTCGAATAAAGCTTTGACATAATTTTTATCATTTAATGCTAAGATATGGTCTACAATATATTCTTGATCTAATTCGTCCCAGAAATCATTACAAACATCTAAGAAATCAACTAATATATCTGCATTTTTATAATTGATAAAATAATCAATTAAAAATTTTTTATTATAGTTAACATAAATACCTGCTAAAAATATAATACAATCTAAATTATCATCATTTATTAATTTTTTAATAAACTGAAAATGCTCTTTTTTTGTTAGTTCAGTATCCAATATATAATATTTGTTACTTTTATATTGATTTAATATTAACTGTTCTTTTTTTGTATATTTATTTGCCACTCTATCACTTTTCCTTATATTTTATTTTGAAAAACAGACTTATTAAAAGTCTGATTTAATTCTATTTGGTGCATGAGATGAGACTTGAACTCACATAAGGTTTCCCTTACTACCCCCTCAAAGTAGCGCGTCTACCGATTCCGCCACCCATGCATTTTGGAAAATTATTTTACTAATTTCCCTTGATATTTTGTTATGCCTCCTAGATCATATACGGTTTTATATCCCATATCATTTAGAATTAATGCAGCTAAATGACTTCTTGAACCAGTTTGGCAATAAACAGCGATTTTTGTTTTTAAATCATAATGAATTTTATCTTGAAGTTCATTATAAGGTATATTTATCGCTTTTTCTATATGTCCTTCATTATACTCTTCTTTGCTTCTTACATCAATCAAAACTATGTCTTTTTCTTCTAAAATATCAAAGTTGCCGGTTTTATTTATGATTACCGGTGCACTTGTTTTATTTGTCATTAGTATTAAAATGATTAATATTATAACAATTAATGGATAAATTATTTTTTTCATTCTTTTAAGGCTTTGAACATTTTTTTCCATAGTCCTTTTGATGAGTAGTTTAGTATTCCAACTTTATATATTTTTAGGCCATATTTTATCAATAAAAATATTGTTAAGATTACTAATATGATTGATATTAAAAATTCTGTTATACCTATTTGACCTAATATTAATAATGATGGTGCGAGTATGGCTGATATGAATGGGACAAAAGATATTATTTTTATAAAGGTTGATCCTTCAAATAATCCGGCCATGATTGCTAGATAGTAACCTACTAGTGATATTATCATTATTGGTGT
>CAKPAT010000103.1 GCA_934133155.1 uncultured Bacilli bacterium | reverse complement strand
GTTACTTACTTAATTATTGCACTAATGTCTATACCTTATTCATACCTGTGTATGAATATAGTGAAGACATTATTTAATATTTGTGTCCTTATAACATACATACAACTCTTTGTCTCATACCTCCAGATAAATTATTTGGATAAGCATTTTTAAAATCAGATAAGCCATAAGAATTTAAAAGCATTTCAACATACTTTTCCTCATCACAAGTTACCTTACCTTTAATCTCTAAACCAAGTAAACAATTTTTAAAAATAGTTTCCCATTCAAATAAACTATCCTTTTGAAGCATATATCCAAAACTAAGTCTAGGTGCAATATCTATCTTTCCAGAAGAAATCTTCTCAAGGCCACATAAAACAGATAAAATTGTACTTTTACCACAACCAGAAGGCCCTACAATTGCTACAAACTCCCCTTTTTTTAGCTCCAAAGAAAAATCTTCAACCGCTAGAATTTCTGCCTTTTTAGTATGATATATCTTTCTTAAATTTTCTATTTTTAAAATATTATCCTGCATAATTAACAACTAACTTATCATAAGGGGCTTTTTTATCAAGCTTTGACGCATTTTTCATAATATCTTGAATATGATTAAAATCTTTTTCACTAATGCTAGTAGTATCATACCATGAGTCAATATCCATATATCTTTGAACAATATCTACCAAATCATCAAACTTAGTATCAGGAAAATAACTTTCAATAACTTTAGCAACTTCTAAACTAGTATGATTATGTACATAATCAAGTCCTAATTGTGTAGCCTTAGTAAATCCCTTAATCACATCTTTATTGCCTTCTATATAACTCTTTTTCGCATTATAAGCTGTATAAGGAACATCACCACCAAGTTCACCAACAGAAGCCACTATATATCCATATCCTTCTTTCTCTAAGGAAGACGCAGTAGGTTCAAACAAAGAAACAAAATCACCAGTTCCACCAATAAAAGCACCAGACATAGAAGCAAAATCAATACTAGTATCTAAATTAACCTCACTAGTTTTAACCCCATTAATATTAAGTGCATATTCTAATGTCATTGCCGGCATACCGCCTGTTCTACCACCAATAATATGCGTGCCTTTTAAATCAGTAACCTTAAAACTATCAATCTTACTTCTAGAAACCAAAAAGCTACCATCTTTTTTAGTAAGACCAGCAAAATTTATTAAATAATCTTTCTCACCTTGATTATAAAGATAAATTGTGGACTCACTACCACAAAAACCTATTTGAACATCACCACTTAAAACCGCTGCAGTAACCTTATCAGCACCAGGAGTTAAAATAATTTCCACATCTAAGTTATTATCCTTATAATACCCTAAAGCATCTGCAACATATTGAGGTGCATAAAACACACTGTGAGTAACCTCAGCTACCTTAACTTTTTTTAAATCACTTTCACTTTTATCTTCCTTAAAAATAAAATAACCTGCTAAAACTAAGCAAAATAAAAGTAAAATTATCACAAACTTCTTCAAAATACCTCTCCTTTCACTTTATTATATTCAAAGTAAAAAAAAAGGTACTTATACGTTACCTAAGTTCCAAACTAGCACAAGCATTCAAACTCATGTCAGCCGTATCTCCTTTTTTATAAGCATAATAAGCTGCCGCTCCAATCATTGCCGCATTATCCGTACAATACTTAATATCAGGAAATGTTAAATTAATCCCGTTCTTCTCACATTCTTCAGTTAATCTTTCTCTAAGACCTCTATTAGCAGCTACGCCGCCAGCAACAATCAAGTTATCCACATTATAACTTTTAAGTGCATGCATAGTTTTCTTAGTTAAAATTTCTACTACCCTATTTTGAAAAGAACTGGCCATGTCATAAGGTCTTATCTCACTACCTCTTTGCTTCTCATTATGTACTAAATTAATAACCGCACTTTTTAAACCACTAAAACTAAAATCAAAACTATCATCATTCAGTGGTAAAGGTAAATCATAAGTATCTTTTCCTAAAAAAGCATACTTATCAACTAAAGGACCACCAGGATACGGAACACCAATAACTCTAGCCACCTTATCATAAGCCTCCCCAACCGCATCATCTAAAGTACCACCTAACTTTTCGAAGCAATAATTGTCTTTCATATAAATAAGATCAGTATGCCCACCACTTACAACCAAAGAAATTAAAGGAAATTTAAGTGGTTTAACTAAATTATTCGCATAAATATGACCGGCCATATGATTAACAGGAATTAAAGGTTTATCATAAACAAAAGCTAAAGTCTTAGCAGCCATAAGTCCAATAAGTAAAGAACCAATAAGCCCCGGGCCATAAGTAACCGCAATTGCATCAACATCACTTACATTCATATTAGCCTTTTTTAAAGCCTCATCAATTACCATTGTAATATTTTCAATATGCATCCTGCTAGCAATCTCGGGAACAACTCCACCATAATTAGCATGCGTATCCATCTGCGAAAGAACAACAGTAGATATTTCCTCAGAACCATCTTTAATAATACTAACACTAGTTTCATCACAACTAGATTCAATAGCTAAAATATACATTAAATCACTTCATTTCTAAAATCATTAAATATGCATCATCATTACCATAATACTTTCTGCGAATAGCACATTTAACAAAACCATTTTTTAAATAAAAATTAACAGCCTCTTTATTATTAACATTTACTTCTAAACTAATAGGCATAAAGTTAGTTTTTCTCACGCATTCGTCAAATAAAGCTTGTGCAATGCCACGTCTTCTATAATCAGTTAAAACAGCAATATAATTAATTTCTACCCTATCATAAATAACACTATAATCAATCGCACCAACTAACTTATCTTCTAAAAAATAACCCAAGCAAAACTCAAAAGGATCACTAAAACTCACCTTATCAAAAAAAGATTTAAAAAACAAATCCTTAAATTCATTATCTAAACTTTTAATCATGTTTTAATTTTTCCTCAGCCTCAGTAAGTTTCAAATAATTTGGATTAAGCGAATGAGGATTAACCGGCAAATCATTTTTATGCTTATTAATAACCTTCAAAATATCAACCTTTGGCAAAATAGTATGAACATCTAAATCATCATAAGAAACATAATCATAACCTTTAACATCATCAAGTAAAACATAACTATCTTTATAAAAAGGAATTAAGTTTTCATAGCCACCAGCAAAAACATAGCCTCTCCTCGCATTAATTAACGCCATAACTTTAGTATCAAAACCACTAGTCATAACCTCTAAAGAAGAAAGCTTAAACAAAGGAATATTCAAAGTGTATGCCATAACTTTAGCAACCGTAAGTCCAACTCTAATTCCAGTAAAAGAACCAGGTCCATTAACCACAAAAATTCCATTAAGATTAGAAGGCTTAATCTTGCACTTGTCAAAAGCCTCTTCTATTTTAACCATGATAATAGAAGACATATCCTTAGAAACACATTCATTATAATAATACTTAACATCATTATCAATTATCAAAGATAAAATCAAATAAGAAGTCGATGAATCAATAAACAAATACCTCAAAGTGTCGCCTCGCATAAATCTTCATATTCTTTACCATGAGGAGTAATAATCATAACCCTAGAATTTTCTCCAGAAACCTTAAACTTAATATCGAGTCTTTTTTCAGGTAAAATATCTTTTATCATATTAGCCCACTCAATAATAACAACTCCACCTTTAGTAAAATATTCTTCAATTCCCAAGCCATCAGTATTACCATCAAGACGGTAAACATCCATATGATATAAAGGAAGTTCACCATTATATTCTTTAATAATATTAAAAGTAGGAGATGTAACAGTTTCCTTAATACCAAGTGCATTGGCAAACCCTTTAGTAAAAACAGTTTTACCACTGCCCAGTTCACCATTTAAGCAAATAACCATATTAGGGAATTTTTCAGATTCAAAATTTTGAGCAATAGCAATAGTCTCCATATCATTATGTGTTGTAATTTTATATTCCATTTTTATCACCAAAACAAGTATATCAAAAATAAAAAAAATAAGCCATAAAAAGGGATAAAAAAATAAAAAAACCTAAATCAAAATAAAAATTTAGGCAAAAAAAAAGATT
>CAKPAT010000102.1 GCA_934133155.1 uncultured Bacilli bacterium | reverse complement strand
AAATATGAATATCAAATTATTAGAGTAACAGGAAGTGATTATGCTGGCTTTTATCAAGAAGAAATGAGATATAAATTAGCTGCGTATTTGGGTGCAGATGTTTCAAAAATGTCAATGATTTTTTATGCACCTTTAGTACTTGATTGGTCTGGAGCAAAAATGTCTAAGTCATTGTATGTAAATAAGGGAGCATATAGCGATATTCCTGCTGAATTTATTAATTATCATAATTTAAAAGAAAAATATGGAAATAATGGATTATTAATTTTATTAAAGATCATATATAATTGGATAGATAATCCATATATGCTTTTTAGACATTATACTATTTATTATTTTATGGAGGAGTTTAAAAAATATGAGTAATGCAATATTTGTCAGTATTAATGCTGAGGCAACAAGAAAAATACTAAGCGAAGAAAAAAACCATGAATTTAGAAATTATATTCCTAAACAAAAATTTGATTTTTTATTTGTATATGTTACGTTACCGGTTTCAAAATTAAAATATATTATTGAAATTAATAAAATTATACAATATCCTAATAAAATTGAGTATGTAGGAAATGGCAATGATTTGTTTAATAATGGCATGAAGACAAAATATGCATATGAAATTAAGCGGGTATATAAATTAGATAATCCGATAGCTTTAAAAGACTTAAAAGAAAAATTCAAATTTAATCCGCCACAGTCATTTGCATATGCATCTTGCTATGAAGGATTGGCAAATTATATTAAAACAGCAAATAAGGAATTAGTTTGGAGCAATAAACATACATTATAATTTAGAGATAAGTGGTAGAGCATTTAATGCTACGGTTGAAAGTTTACTTTATATAATTTTTGGCAATCTGAAATTAAGTCTTTAAAATTTAATGAAGAATTAAAAAATATAGAAGGCGAGTTATTATTTAATGCTTGCTGTGTGACTGAACTGGAAATATCTAGTACTATAGAAAAATAAGTGATAATGCTTTTTTTGTCTTTCAAGTTTAAAACTATAACAATAAATAAAAAAGAAACTTCTATTGGTGATAGTCCATGGGAAGCAGTACTGATGTGGAGCGGATTGGTTAAAAAGTCCTAGATTGTTTTTTAGAAATCTGAATAGGAATAAAGTATAAGTCTATGTGGAGTGTTAGTAATGCAATTATAAATTGGGTAAATTGAAGGGCTAGAAATTTTTCTAACCCTTTTAAATATACCATTTAATAGCGTATTATATGTTATTAATATGACTTAATTATAACAATTTTGAATATAATTTTCTATGTTTTTATCTAAAATGCTAAAATTTTAATTAATATATGCCAAATTTTTAACGTATAATACGCTATTATACGTTAAAAAAGGTGGTACTTATGAAGAAAAATATTTTAATAATTAGTTTATGTTTTGTTTTATTAATTATGGGTATTGGTTATTCTTTGTTTTCTAGTAAATTAAATATAAATAGTTCAACTTCTATTACTAGTAACTGGGATGTTGAAATAACATCTATTGAAAAAACGAATGTAAGTGGAAATGTAGTAGAAAAATCAAAATCATTTACTAAAGATAGTGCAACATTTAATGTTGAAATGGAAAAACCAAGTAACTACGTTTATTATAAAATAGGTGTTACTAATAAAGGAAGTATCCCCGCAATTGCTACATTAGGAAATTTAACTTGCACAAATGATGCCTTTGAGTGTGGTGCTTATCCACTAAGTAATACAATAGCAACTATTAAAGGAAACACTGATTTATCAGAACAAAGATTAGTAATAGATACAAACGAAACTGAATATTATAATGTTTATATTAAATTCAAAAATGAAGTAACATCTATGCCAAAAAATCTAACAAACACATTAACTTTAAATTTAACATACAAACAAAGTGATGTTGGTATTATTCATAAAAATAGTTGTTATACTGGTAAAGTTTTGAAAGATGGAACTCTTTCTATTACTGATTATGATGTATCATGTGGAACTGATGTTGTTTTACCGGAAGAGATCGATGGTTATACAGTAACTGAAGTCGCTAGTGGCCAGTGGGATAATGGGCAAAATAAAACAATCAGCCCATTTGCTAATAAAAATATAACATCAGTAGTTTTATCTAAAAATATAAGGTATGTTGGTAAGGAAGCTTTTTCTTATAATCAAATTACATCTGTAACTTTAAATGATGGTCTAGTAGAAATTGATGCTGCTGGTTTTTTTAGAAACAATATAAAAGAATTAATTATTCCAAGTTCTGTTACAACTTTAAGAAGATTAGCTTTTGCTCTTAATGATTTAACAGAAATAAATATACCAAACACAGTTACTTACTTAGGAGCAGGTGTTTTTACAAGTAATAAAGTTACTGAAAATCCCTTTATTTATAAGTTAAATAGTGATGGAACGTATGATATGAGTGTTTTAAATTCTTTTGCGGGGAAAGATGCTTCTAATATTGTGATACCAAGTTATATAACTACTATTGGTCCTCGTGCTTTTAGGAATGTTGGTGGAACTTATTTGAATATACCAAGTACAGTTAGGGCAATAGGTGATTTAGCTTTTGAACAGGCGTGGATAAGTAAAATAACTTTGAATGAAGGATTAAAAACAATTAGTTATGGTGGTTTTCATTGGAATGCAAGTTTAACGGAAATTAGTATACCTAATTCTGTAGAAACTATTGGTGCGAATGCTTTTGAAATGAGTATGCTTAAAAAGGTGACAATTGGTAGTGGTGTTAAATCAATTGGAGATAATGCTTTTAAAACTGAAAATGGTTATAATCCTATTGAGAGTATAACTATTAATCAAAAAGAAGGAAGTATAAGTGGTAGTCCTTGGGGTGCTAGTAAGGCTACAATAAATTGGGTAGGATAGCTCATTCCGAAAAAAGTGCCATTTGGCAAAATGCTCGGAATGAACTATTTACAAATTTTATAATTAGTTATATAATTTTAGTGTGATATTGTGGGGTGATTAACTTTGAAAGAAATAAAGAGAGATTTTTATTTGAAACAACTTATTAAAAAAGATGGAAATGGTCAGATTAAAATTATAACTGGAATTAGAAGATGTGGTAAATCTTATTTGCTTAAAAACATATTTTATAAATATCTTTTAGAACATAATGATAAAACACACATAATATATATTCCTTTGGATATTAAAGAAAATGAGTATTTACTTGATGGTAATGAGTTTATTAAGTATGTTAGGTCTTTAATTAAAGATGGTAAGAAGTATTATTTGTTATTAGACGAAGTTCAGATGCTTAATGATTTTGTTTCTGTTTTGAATACTTTTTTGTATGAAGATAATGTAGAAGTTTATGTTACTGGTTCTAATGCAAGGTTATTATCGAAAGATGTTGTTACTGAGTTTAGGGGACGAGGTGACGAAATTCATGTATATCCACTTAGTTTTAGTGAATATATGAGTGCTTTTGATGGCGATCAATATGAGGGATATGAACAGTATAGTATTTATGGTGGTTTACCTTATACGCTTATGCTTGATAGTGATAATGAACGCTCTAAATATTTAAAGAATTTATTCGAAGAAACATATATAAGAGATATTACTCAAAGGAATAATGTAACGAATATTGAGGAACTTAATGAGCTTTTGAATATTATTTCCTCTCAGATTGGTTCTTTAACTAATCCACGTAATTTACAAAATACGTTTAAAAGTGAAAAAAATATAGTTTTAAGTGATAAAACTATAAGCAAATATTTAGAGTATTTTAGTGATGCTTTTTTGATTAATAAGGCTGAAAGATATGATGTTAAAGGGAAAAAATATATAAATTCTCCTTATAAGTATTATTTTGAAGATGTTGGTTTAAGAAATGTTAGGTTAAATTTTAGGCAAGTTGATAGAGGACATATAATGGAAAATATTATATATAATGAGCTTCTTAGAAGAGGTTATAATGTTGATGTTGGTATGGTGGAAGTAAGTGAGATTAAAGACGGTGTACGTTTCAGACCACAATATGAGGTTGATTTTGTATGTAATCTTGGTAGTAAAAGAATTTATATTCAATCTTCTTATGAAATGAAGGATGATTTGAAAAAAACTCAAGAAAGGAAGTCTTTAGTTAATATAAATGATGCTTTTAAAAAAGTAATAATTTTAGGCGATGTTAGTAAACCTAGAATGGACGATAAGGGCATTATAACAA
>CAKPAT010000101.1 GCA_934133155.1 uncultured Bacilli bacterium | reverse complement strand
TACTATACTTGCCATAAAGAATATTCGTTATATATTCAGTAGGGTAGTTTGTCGTATAAATCGTAATATCTTCCATACTATCACGTTTAATGCACCCCGTCATACCAAAACAAATAACTAAAGCAAGTAAAATATTCAAAAACTTTCTCATTTTTCTTTCCTCCTAACCGGATCATATCCACCCTTATTCCATGGATTGCACCTCAAAACCCTTTTAAAAGTCATAAAAGAACCCTTAAAAAACCCGTACTCATTAATAGCTTCAATCGCGTAATTAGAGCACGTTGGAATATGTTTGCATGCATTATGCCATGGTCCAGGAATTTTCTGATATAATCTTATAAGTTTAATCGCAATTACTTTCATAATACTAATTATACTAGAAAAATGAACAATATAAAAGACAAAAATAAAAGCAATAAAGAGTAAGTTGTATTTTCACGTAAAAATGGTATAATAAATACCACCAAAAAAGGAGGAATTCAAAATGAAATTCGACAAAGACGAATTAAAAAATTTAAAAGAAGGAATAGTGCCAAGAAAAAATCATGATCTAGACAAACTTAAAAGAGAACTTGGAACAAGCAGTATCGATGAAAGAATAAAATCATTAACCGCCCAAAACATCGGACAAGTATCTGAATACATGAAAAAAAGAGCTCAAGATAAACTTGAAGTAGTATTCATTTTTGATAAAAGCGGTTCATGCGAAGGATTAGAAGCACAAACAACAGCTGGATTTAACGGTGTAATCGAAGCGGAAATAGAAAGCGATAGAAATGACATCATCACAACAGTCCTATTTTCAGACAGTGCCAGCACAGTTCATAATAGGCAGCAAGTAAACACTGTCAATCATTTTAGTTATCAGGCATGGGGTGGAACAGCTTTATACGACACATTATGTAGTCAAATAAAAGCAACTGAAATAGCACAACAGCATGACGATATTAAACCTAAAAAGACAATATTTATCATCATGACTGATGGATATGATAACCAAAGCTACAAAAATAGTGAAAGCGATACCAAAAGGATCATTAAAGCCAAAGAAGAGCAAGGATGGGAATTTATCTTCCTAGGAGCCATGGAAGAAGCCAAGGACATTGCCGAAAGACTAGGCATACCAGCAGACCATGCCGAGCACTATATTAGCGGTGAAATCGACGGCAATTTTGAATCTGTTAAACTACTATTAGATAGCATGCATGAAATTGGTGAAATAGAAAAAAATTGGTCAGAACCAATCAACGAAAGAAAAAGATTGTCAAATGGTAATCAAAAAAGATTAGGTAGTGGAAGAAAAAGATTATTTTAAGACGCCACATAATAGTTTCCCCAAAAATCTTAAATGAAACGTGCAGATTAAAACATATAAGTGCCACAAAACTATTTTGACAAAATTTCTGACAAAGAATACAAAAAACTTATCTAAAATTATTTAAATAAAATGAGTGCAAGTTTTGAAAGGTTGGACCACTTAAAAGAAAATGCTGCAGATTTAAATGCATAAACAAAAGGGGCAATAAAATGAACTATTATGAAATACTAGGCATAAATGAAAATGCCACTCAAAGTGAAATAAAAAAAGCCTATATAAAACTCGCAAACAAATATCACCCAGATAAATCAAAAGAAGATACAACAAAAATAATGGCTGAAATAAATGAAGCTTATAATGTTTTAAGTGATCCTGAAAAAAGAGAAGCGTATGATTTAAAAATAAAACCTCTTTCAAATGAAGATTATGAAGAAGCGGTTAAAGATTATGACGACGAAGATATAAAAAATGCTGAAAAATATGCTTTAAAACAAATCATAGAAGAAGAACTTCTCAAATTTGACCTAATTATAGATATTAAAAAAGATATTCTTTTAAATGCTTATAATGATATGTACTCAGAAGAAGAGTATTTAGAAGAAATTAAAAGCTTACTTAAAGAAATGAAGCAATATGCATCTAATCTTCAAAATTTAATGCACAAAGCAGAAAAATTTAATCTAAATAAAGAAACTAAAAAAATAAGTGAAACTATATCAAGATTAAAAGAAGAATTAGACGGAATACCTTCTACTTTAAATGAAGCTAAAGAACTGATAGAAAAAATAATTTATAAAGAAAAGCTAAAAGAAGAAGCAGAAAGGTTTATAGAAGAATTTGAAACATATAGAAAAACAGTAAAAGAAAGTTATAAAAATTGTTATTTAAAAAATGAAGATAATGAAGATTTAATAAAGAAAAGTGCTAGAGAAATGCTTGGAAAAGCTCATAACCTCTATAGATTAATGGTTCAATATGGTGTAAATATTGAAAAAATAAGTTCTATAACGTTTTACTTAGATACATTAATTAGAGATCACAGAAGACCTGAAACTATCGGCAAAATAGTCTATATAAATGAAGAAGTTCTAAAGCAAATTAATTTAGAAAAAATTACTTTAGACAAAACACGAAAAATAAAAACTATGGTTACAAACCATCCTCGAAATGTTAGAAATATTATGCTAAACGGTTATAGTGAAAGATTAACAAATGATTTTGCAAAAAAAGCTCAAAGATTAAAATCATTAATAGGCTTCTATAATAGCAAAATGTTATGCTTTGGAGAATATGACGAAGATTTTGAACTAGCTCATGATAATATAGTACGCTTTGAAAATGTATGTTCAAATATTCAGTATATTAATGCAAAAATATCAGAAGAATTAACAGTTCAGTATTATGATGCTATTACATCGTTAAACGAATATAAATTTATAAAAAGACGCAAGAATATGAGGTTAATTGTTTCTGTTTCAAATGTTGTTGCCGGAACTGTGATAACTTTAGCTGCCTTAATTGATAACCAAATAGAAGCATGGCACGCTTCTGTAGGATTGAGTGATGTATTTATCGGATATGTGTGGTTCGAAGACGCTGATAGATATAAAAAACAAATTGCACTCCTTTACCCTGAAAAAACATTGAAAAAGTGCCGAAAATTTAAAAACGCATATGAAAATAGGTGATACTAATGAACTATTACGAAATACTTGGCGTAGATAAAAACGCCACTCAAAGCGAAATTAAAAAAGCCTACATAAAACTCGCAAACAAATATCATCCGGATAAATCAAAAGAAGATACAACAAAAATAATGGCTGAAATAAATGAAGCCTATAATGTTTTAAGTGATCCTGAAAAAAGAGAAGCGTATGATTTGAAAATAAAACCTCTTTCAAATGAAGATTATGAAGAAGCGGTTAAAGATTATGACGACGAAGATATAAAAAATACCGAAAAATATGCTTTAAAGCAAATCATAAAAGAAGAGCTTTCTAAACTTGACCTAATCATAGATATTAAAAAAGATATTCTTTTAAATGCTTATAATGGCGTATATACTAAAAACGAGTATTTGGAAGAAATTAAAGGTCTACTTAAAGAAATGAAAAATTATGTATCTAATCTTCAAAATTTAATGAAAAAAGCAGAAGAATTTGGCCTATATAGGGAAATATCAAAAATAGAAAAAGTAATATCAGAACTAAAAAAAGAGTATGCAACTACTCCAGATACTTTAAATGAAGCTATAAAGTATATTAATGTTATACTTCATATAGAAAAAGTACAAAATGATATTGAAGATTTTATTGAAAAATTTCAGGAATATAGACTTCAAATTAAAGAAAAATATAAAAATTATTACCTAGGAATAGATAAAGAAACAATTGAAGATTTTGTAGGTAAAACATCTAAAGAAATGTTAAAAGAGGCAAATAATCTTTACGATTTAGAAATTTATCATAATCTAAAAGATATAGGTTTATCTTCTGCACGCCTATATTTAGAAACATTAATTAGAGAATGTAGAAGTCCAAAAACTATTGGTAAAATAGTTTATATAAATGAAGAAATTTTAAGACAAATTGATTTAGGAAAAATTACTTTAGATAAAACAAACAAAGTAAGAACTATAGTTGCCAATCATCCTCAAAATAGAAGAAATTTCATGCTCTCTTCTTACTTAGAAACACTAGCAAACGAATATGAAGAAGAGTGCAAAAAACTACTTAAATTAATGGGCAATTATGATTGTGGAATGAATACCGGAACATATGCTGAAGACTTTGAATTATTTTATGCCAATATAGCAAAATATGAAAAAATAAGAAATCAAATTCAAACCGATTACATAAACACATCAGGAGAATTAAAAAATCAATACCACGACGCGAACCTATCACTTGCTGAATATACTTTAATGAAAAAACAAATTAAAAATGATATTGCAATTTTTTCTATGGAAATATTTGCTGGTTTAATAGTTGTATTAGGGGGATTAAGTAGCCGTCCACCAGCAGCATACACTTTAATAGGTATGGGTGGTTTGCTTATTACACCCATTTGGTTAAAAGATGCACT
>CAKPAT010000100.1 GCA_934133155.1 uncultured Bacilli bacterium | reverse complement strand
CTATATAGTATAGTTCATTTTTACTCCATACCATGATTTAAAAATATAGGTTTAATTTTTACCTATATTTTTTATATATTCGTCAATAAAATAAGCGCTGTCACGGCCAGATTTAGAAGCGTATGCAATTGTTCTATTAAAATTAATCAAATCACCACCGGCAAACACACCGATAGTGCTAGTCATATTCTTATCATTTACTTTAATATAACCGTAATCATCCATAGATAAATTAAGTGAAGAAGTTAAATTATAATCTGGTTTTGAGCCAACCGCAAAAAACACATAATCAACACCAAAAACTTCTCTAATTAAATTAACTGATGTAACTTTAGATGAGCCATTTATAGATAGTAAATTAGTTTCAAAAGAAAATTCAATACCATCATAAACTGCATTTTCATACTCAGAAAAATCAGCAGACATATTTTCTTTTTTCTTATGATAAATAACTTTAACAAAAGCACCTTTTCTTCTAGCCGTTCTCGCCATATCCATGGCAACATTGCCCGCACCTACCACAATAACTTTTTTATCTTTATAATCAATATCTAAGTTTTCTTCTAAAACTTCATTAGCCCCATAAACATTACATAAATCTGCTCCAGGAACATTTAATTTAGAAGACAAATTAGCACCAAAACCTAAAAATACCGCATCATAATTTTCTTTAAGAAAATCAAAAGATAAATTTTTACCTAATTCTTTTCCGTAAAAAACATTAATACCTAAATCAGTAATCATTTTTAAATTTTTATATGTAATCATAGGATCTAACCTAAAATCTGGAATACCATGAGACATAATACCGCCCAAATGATAATGTTTTTCGTATAAATCTATAGAATAACCCATTTTAATTAAAAAACTTGCACATGTAAGACCAGAAGGACCGCCACCTACAATAGCAACTTTAAAACCATTTTTTACACATTGTGAAAAAAGTTTATTATCTAATAAAGCGTCACCTACATAAGCCTCAATCTTACCAATATTCACACTATCACCTATAAAACGTCTAACACAGTTCCCCTCACACTGTCTATGATAAGGACAAACCCTACCGCAAATAGACGCTAAAACAGTAGTTTCACTTAAAACACTAAAAGCTTTAGATAAATCATTTTCTTTAGTGTAATTAATAAAACTAGGAATATCATTACCTAAAGGACATCCATTAGTGCATGGTTTAGAAGGACAATTTAAACAGTAATCAATATCATTTTTCAAATTTTTATCCATAAACACCTCAAAAAAGAGTTTATCACTCTTTATCAATCACAAAAGTAACCTTATATTGATTACCTAAATCTAATTCATCGGTACTAACTTTGTAACCATTTGCCTCAATTTGATCGGCGCATTCTCTAAGTAATTTAACAATTTTAGCAAAATTATTAACTGGAGTAACTGACGTAGTATCATTAACTTGTTTAACATCATTATAAATGTTAGTATCTGGAATAGAGTTAAATAAACCATTATTTAAATTTACATTAAATGTTGGTTCAGTATTACTAGAGAAGTTACTATTAAAAGTTTCAGTATTATTAATAGAATTACCATTTACCCCAAAATTACTATTTAAATTTGGTGCAATATTAACTGAAGCATTATCTGAAGGAGCACTATTTAAACTAGATACACTATTAAAAGTTTCAGTATTATTAATAGAATTACTATTTACCCCAAAATTACTATTTAAATTTGGTGCAATATTAACTGAAGCATTATCTGAAGAAGCACTGTTTAAACTAGATACACTATTAAAAGTAGGTTCAGGTTTAACTGGCTTACTAAAATTTTTAAATGCAGATGCTACTGCATTAGAAATGTTATTACTTTCTTTTTCAGAAAACACTGGATTTTTAGCAGGTTCTGGGTTCTGACCAAAAATACTATTAAAACTAACATTATTGTTAACAGGTTTAACTGGCTCATTAAAAGTTGGTGGAACAAAGGTAACAAATTTATTTTGATCATCATTAGAATTAACTTGATAACTTCCTAAATTACTATCAACTTGATAGCTACCAACATTACCAGTACTTTCAATACTTCTTGAAATATCATTATTACCACCTAAAGTAGAACTACCAACAATAGTAGACAAATCCTTAGGCTTAGAAGGTTTATTAATATCCTGTGCCTCGCGCATAATCTTTTCTATATCCATAAAATCATCCCCTTTTTGTGTATCAAATTCAGTAAACAAATCTTCAACTTCAGGAGTATCATTAAGTTTTTCAATCTCCTCATCAGTTTGTTTAACCGTTAATCTTTCATTTATAATTCTGTGTAAAAGTTTTACTTGTTCATCTCGATTAGTAACCTTAAGTAAACTTCTCGCATGTCTTTCAGAAATTTGTCCATTAAGCAAACATTTTTGAACCTCATCATCTAAATCAAGTAATTTAATCTTATTAAAAATTAATGACTCACTTTGACCTAAACTATGAGAAAGCTCCGCACGAGACAAATAACCCATACTCAAAATTCTTTTATAAGAAACAGCTTCCTCTATTGGATTAAGATTTTGCCTTTGAACATTTTCTAATAAAGCAAGTTCTTCACTATCTTTATCAGATAAATTAATAATAATTGCTGGAATAGTACTTTTATTAGCAAGTTTACTAGCTTTAAATCTTCTTTCACCCGCAACAATTTCAAATTTACTCCCGACCGGACGAACTACAATTGGTTCAATAACACCATACTTATTAATAGAGGCAGCAAGTTCTTCCAACTTAGGAAGATCAAAATGAATACGTGGTTGAAACCTATTAGGCAATATATCACTCATATTAAGAATCGTAAGACGCCCATTTTCCATGCTTACACACCCCCTTATTCTCTATCACTATAATACTATGTTTAAAAAAATTTTTCAACAAAAAAAGAAAAAGTTACAAAGGCTTTTTCTTAATCTCACTAAACTTCCTAGGATATTTAAGGTTATCCTTAACCTTACGAAATTTTAAAATACATCTATAACTGCCTTCTAAAGGAAGAAAAAACTCTGAAGAAGAAACAAGATTAACATTTAAAGTATTCATAGCATTTTTAATTAAAGATAAATCATCTCTACCTCTTAAAGGAATAAAATAACCACCAACTTTAACAATAGGCACGCAATATTCAAGTAAAGTATTTAAATTAGCTACTGCCCTAGCTGTTACAACATCATACATATTTCTATTTTTTAAAGCAAATTCCTCTGCTCTCATATGATAAAAAGAAACATCAGAAAGATTTAACAAAGAACATAAATCCTTTAAAAAATTAATTCTTTTATTTAAACTATCAACTAAACAAAGTTTTAAGTGCGGATAAAAAATCTTCAAAACAACACCAGGAAAACCCGCACCACTACCAACATCACATAAAGAAGAGACACCATTCAAATCAATAACCTTACAAATTGTTAAACTATCATAAAAATGTTTTAAATAAACATCCTCTAAAGAAGTAATTGCCGTTAAATTATACTTTTCATTTTCAGAAACAAGATAATTATAATAAATATTTAATTTACTTAGTTTATCATCATCATAAGCAACACCAAGTTCGTCTAAATAATTTTTAAAAACTGAAATGTTCATTATACACCTCTTTTCAAATACATCATTAAAATAGAAATATCTGCTGGATTAACCCCACTAATACGCATTGCTTGCCCTAAAGTAGTTGGTCTAACCTCAGAAAGTTTTTGTTTAGCTTCACTTGCTAAATTATGCATTTTATTATAATCAATATCATTAGGGATTTTTTTACCTTCATAGCTTTGCAATTTAAGTGCTTCATTTAATTCTTTTTTAATATACCCTTCATACTTTGCATTAATATCAACCTGCTCCAAAACAAGTTCATCATACTTGTTATTTAAAAACTGTGTAAGCGAAGAAACAGGTACCTCAGGTCTTTTAAGTAAATCATATAAACTAATACCGTCTTTAAGTAAAGTAGTTGAAAGAGATTTCAAAAAATCATTATTTTTAGGAGTAAGCCTAATTGATTTAAATTCTAAAGTTGCGTCATTAATATTCTTTTCTTTTAAAAGTAAATTATTATACTTTTCTAAAGAAATAAGTCCAACTTCATAACCAATTTTTCTTAAACGTAAATCAGCATTATCGCTTCTAAGTAAAAGCCTATATTCAGCCCTAGAAGTAAGTAATCTATAAGGATCTTTAATACCCTTGGTAATTAAATCATCGATCAAAACACCAATATATGACTCATCACGCCTTAAAATCAGCGGATCACATCCCTCAAGCTTCAAACCCGCATTAATACCAGCAATAAGTCCTTGCCCAGCCGCTTCTTCATAACCACTAGTACCATTAATTTGACCAGCACAAAATAAACCATCAATAAGTTTAGTTTCCAAAGAAAACTTAAGTTGTGTTGGAT
>CAKPAT010000099.1 GCA_934133155.1 uncultured Bacilli bacterium | reverse complement strand
TGTTGAGTACACCCCCAACTATTTGTTAATGCATGTTTATAAAAATACTTTTCATCATTTTTTAAACTAAATTTATCACATATTATAGATAAATCATATTGAGTAATCTTTATATCAATTCCCCTTCTCTTCAAATTATCCATAACGATTTCTCTAACTCTTTTTTGATTGTAGCAATGTGTTAAATTGGTATCTTTTAATTCTTTTATAATTCTTACTGGTTCTTCGCCTTCTTTTGCTATTCTAAATGTTGTTTTTGCTTGTTCTTTATCCTTTACAATTTTAACATTTAAATCAATCTTTATTGCTAATTTTTCGTTAGTAGTTTCTTCTATTAACTTTTGAGTTTCATTTTTTATCTTATTATATCTTTCAAAAATACTATCTCCATATCTGCTTAACACTTGTTCTTCACTTATATCTTCATTATTAACTACTAAAGTCATAAAAGAGCTATTAATTTTTTCAGTTATATCTCGTTCAAAATATTCATATAATTTTTGCGAATAATTTAAAACATTTGCTTGCATAAATGGTAAATATATTGTATCCATTTCCTTAATAATATAATGAGTTGAAGTGTTTCGTAAGCTTATTAATATTTCTAGATTTTTCCTAATTGGGTCTTTATCATTGGTATAAATGTGCGAAACACAATTTGAAAGTGATTTTGTTCTATTTTGTTTATCTGGATAATATATACTTTCCCCATCATTTAACATTTTAGCTTTAAGTAATAATTCCCATGCATTACATATAAAATAAGCAAAGCCCTCTAGTCTATATTTTATTGTTGGCTTATTATAGATTTCAATTGCCATTAAAAATGCTTCTTCACTTTTATCTAACATATTGTTAATTAATTCTTCATTCATTAATAATACCTCCTTGTAATTATACAATTTACTATATATTCTATCACTTTAGTCACATAAAAACTATTATTTTTAGTCCAAATATTTATTTTCTTCTGATGAAGGTATATCAAATGAATTAGTATAATGTTCAAATCTATCTACTGTATCTGTTTCCATTTTATCAGTTACTCTTACATAAATGTTATAAGTAGTCATAATAGTCGAATGTCCTAATCTTTTTGATACTGCTTTTATATCAGCTCATCGTTCTATTAATCTAGTTGCATGTGTATCTCTAAAGTCATGTAATCTACTAGGTATTTTTAATTCATAATTAATTACTTTATAAGCATATCTAGGTGTTTCAGTTCCTCTAAATTGTCCATTAGGTTTAACAAATATTAATTTAGCTTCTGGTAAATTAACTTCTAGTTCTGCTTCTGCATTAACTATTTCTTCTCTTTTTGTATATTCATTTATTACCTTCTTTTCATAATGTTTTAAATATTTATCTCCATGAAAACTTTTATGTTCTTCAGTTAGTTTCTTATATTCTTTTAATGCTTTTATTAAAGTATCTCCTATTGCAAAAGTTCTTCTTGATTGTGGATTCTTACAACTACCATAAAACCATGTTTCAGTAGAATGTCCTTTAGCGATATTATATCTTTTAGGTAGTCCATCTTTATTCTTCCTTATTATGTTTTTATCGACAGTCAATGTTTTATTTTCAAAATCTATATTATTCCAAGTCAACCCATATACTTCAGAAACTCCTAAACCTGTGTAGTATGCTGTTAAAAATGAATAATAAATATAAGGTGTATCTTTAAATCTATCTAATATTCTTTCTATCTCTTCTTGTGTATAAATATGTACTGGGTCTCCAGTTACTACTTCATATCTTGAAATATGAACATGTTCTGCTGGATTATGATTTATAAAATTAACATCATAACAAGCATATTTTAAAGAACCTTTTATAGTTTTTAATATTCCATGTAAATAATGTTTAGAAAATTTATTATCTACATATAATTGATTAATAAAGTTTTGAATTAACTCTGAATCTATTTGAGATAACTTATACATGCCTAATTTCGGTTTTAAATGAACTTTAATAATATTTAAATAAGTTACTATAGTTGCATACTTTAAATTAAAATTACAATAGTTATCAATCCAATAATCTAAATAATCTGCATATGACATATCTCTATTCTTATTCTTTTTACCATAATAGTAATATTCATTATATGCTAATGCTCCTTCATGTAATGCTTCTTGCTTTGTTTTAAATCTTAACTTTGTTAGCCACTTTCTTGTTCCATCAATAGATGCTATTTCAATTCGGTATTCATATACCTTTCCACGTTTTCTTACGCTTACCATTCTTTGTACCTCTTTTCTAAATTATGGTAAACAAAAAGCCATCAAATTTTGATGACTTTTATCTAACGTGTTGTCCACGAATAATATACTAAATTTTTATATAAATAATGCATTTTTGTCCACAATCTTAAATTTACGTGGACAAAATGTGGACAAATAGCCATTTTCGAGTGTTTTTTACGTAGACAAGAATCCTGCAAACCCTTTATTTATCGCTACTTACCACAGCAGTTCTTATATTTTTTCCCTGAGCCACATGGACATGGATCATTGCGACCAACTTTGCTTACTCTCTTTGGAGTAGCTTTTTTGAGTTTACTTCTATCTTCAACTGCATTTCCTTTTATAACTTGTTCTCTTTCAGTATTTTGTCTTATTTCAGCATTTAATAAATAACGGCTAACATCTTTATCAATAGTAGCAAGTAAATTATCAAACATTTCATATCCTTCAGCTGTATAAGCCCTTAATGGATTTTCTTGAGCATACTGCCTCAAACCAATACCCTCTCTAAGAATACTCATTGAGTTAATATGTTCCATCCAGTGAGTATCTATTACTCTAAGAGTTATAGCCTTTTCAAATTCATTTTTAAGTTCCTCAGGAAAATCTTTAATTTTCTCTTCATATTCTTCAACTACTTTATCATAAATAGTTTCTATTAAACTTTCCGGATCTAATTCATTTAAATTGGCCACATCCAAATCATCCTTAATCAAATTTTGATTGACATCTTCTAATATCTCAGAAACATCTAACCCAGTTAATTCATTACTATCAATCAAATGACTATTAACAATATTTTCAATATGCTTATGGAAATGATCTAAAGTTATTCTATGAATAGACTCATTGTCTAAAATTTCATTTCTTTGGTGATATATAATATTTCTTTGATTGTTAATAACATCATCATATTCCAGTAAATGCTTACGCATATCAAAGTTATTTCCCTCAACTCTTTTTTGAGCAGATTCAATTGATTTAGATAATGCTTTACTTCTTATAGAAAGTTCACCATCAAAACCAACTTTTTGAAGCAACAATTTAGCTCTTTCAGTTCCAAAACGCACCATAAGTTCGTCTTCAAATGACACACAAAATTGCGTCATACCAGGATCACCCTGTCTTCCAGCACGTCCTCTTAACTGATTATCAATACGTCTAGATTCATGCCTTTCTGTTCCTAAAACACAAAGTCCACCTAACTCTTTAACACCTTCACCTAACTTAATATCAGTACCACGTCCTGCCATATTAGTTGCAATTGTTACAGCACCTTTTTCACCAGCTTTAGCAATTATTTCA
The DNA here is from genome assembly GCA_934133155.1 of uncultured Bacilli bacterium. Classification (GTDB taxonomy): domain Bacteria; phylum Bacillota_I; class Bacilli_A; order RF39; family UBA660; genus Coprosoma. The sequence goes on along the minus strand of CAKPAT010000099.1, from coordinate 946 downwards.
GCTTCTCTTTCATTATTTTTAGCATTTAACACTTCATGTGGTATATGTTCTTTTTTAAGCATATTACTCAAAAGCTCACTATTTTCTACAGCAACAGTACCAACTAACACAGGTTGCCCTTTTTTGTGTCTTTCAATTATTTCCTTTACAATGGCTCCATACTTACCTTCAGCCGTAGCAAATATTAAATCGCTAAAATCCACACGAGCAATTGGCTTATTTGTCGGTATTTGAATAACATACATATTATAAATATCCCTAAATTCTTCTTCTTCAGTTTTAGCAGTACCAGTCATTCCAGATAATTTCTTATACATTCTAAACAAATTTTGAAAGGTTATAGTTGCAAGAGTCTTGGTCTCTTCATTGATTTGTACACCCTCTTTAGCCTCAATAGCTTGATGAAGTCCTTCCGAAAAATTTCTACCAGGCATAAGTCTACCAGTAAACTGATCAACAATAACAACTTTACCATCCTGAACAACATAATCAAAATCCTTCTTCATACTAAAATTAGCATGAAGTGCCTGATTTATAAAATGCACCAAAGTAGCATTCTCAATATCATAAAGATTTTTCAAATTAAAATACTTCTCAGCTCTCTTTATTCCTTCCGCATCCAAAGAAGTAGACTTTGTTTTCTCATCATAAATATATCCATCATTTTCCTTTAAAGTTTTAGTAAACTTATCTGCCTGGATATATAAATTGGCTGACTGCATTTTCCCACCAGATATTATCAATGGAGTTCTAGCCTCATCAATCAAAACAGAGTCCACCTCATCAATAATTACAAAATTAAGTGGTCTTTGCACCCTTTGTTTAGCTTCAACAACCATATTATCTCTCAAATAATCAAAACCTATTTCATTATTTGTTGAATACATAATATCACAGTTATAAGCTTCCCTTTTTTCACTAGGTGAATACTCACGGTAATTAATAC
>CAKPAT010000098.1 GCA_934133155.1 uncultured Bacilli bacterium | reverse complement strand
TTTTCTTCGTTTTATTATTTTTCTTGCTTAATTTAATTTATCTTTTTTAGTTTTACAATGTTCCACGTGGAACATTGTTTACTGTGTATAACTTTATTTATTATTTACTTAAAGTAGGGCATGTGCTTATCTTCGTTTTATTATTTTTCTTACTTGATTAAATTTATCTTTTATAGTTTTACAATGTTCCACGTGGAACATTGTCTACTGTGTATAACTTTATTTATTATTTTATCAAAGTAGAGAAGTTGCTTTTCTTCGTTTTATTATTTTTCCTATTTAGTTTAATTTATCTTTTATAGTTTTACAATGTTCCACGTGGAACATTGATTACTGTGTATAACTTAATCTATTACTTAATCAAAGTAGTGAAAACGTTTTACTTCGTTTTATACTTTTTCTCACTTTATTTATTTTATCTTTTTTAGTTTTCCAATGTTCCACGTGGAACATTGTCTACTGTGTATAACTTTATTCATTATTTAATCAAAGTAGGGAAGTTGCTTTTTTTCGTTTTATTATTTTTCTTACTTAATTTAATTTGTCTTTTATATTTTTACAATGTTCCACGTGGAACATTGTTTACTGTGTATAACTTTATTTATTATTTTATCAAAGTAGAGAAGTTGCTTTACTTCGTTTTATTATTTTTCTTACTTGATTTAATTTACCTTTTATAATTTAACAATGTTCCACGTGGAACATTGATTACTGTGTATAACTTAATCTATTACTTAATCAAAGTAGTGAAAACGTTTTACTTCGTTTTATACTTTTTCTCACTTTATTTATTTTATCTTTTTTAGTTTTCCAATGTTCCACGTGGAACATTGTCTACTGTGTATAACTTTATTCATTATTTAATCAAAGTAGGGAAGTTGCTTTTTTTCGTTTTATTATTTTTCTTACTTAATTTAATTTGTCTTTTATATTTTTACAATGTTCCACGTGGAACATTGTTTACTGTGTATAACTTTATTTATTATTTTATCAAAGTAGAGAAGTTGCTTTACTTCGTTATATAATTTTTCTTACTTAATTTAATTTATCTTTTATAGTTTAACAATGTTCCACGTGGAACATTGTTTTATTGTGTAAAAAAAAGGAGATTATTCTCCTTCATTTTCACTTTTCTCTAATGTTGCTATACTGCTTACTTTTTGTTCATCTTTTAAATGTATTAACCTAACACCTTGGGCAACTCTACCTGTCTGTGAAATTTGTTCTACTGGTAGTCTTATAATCATTCCACTATTTGTTATCATCATTAGATCTTCGTTTCCTTTGACTAACTTAAATGATACTATATTACCGTTCTTTTCTGTTATATTTAGGGCCTTTACACCTTTACTTCCTCTATGTGTCATTCTATATTCTGTTAGATCAGTTTTCTTACCATATCCATTTTCAGTTACAACTAATATCTGATCATTTTCTTCGGCTATTTCACATCCAACACATTTTGCATTGCCTAAGTCAATTCCTTTTACACCTGATGCCGTTCTTCCCATTATTCTGATTTCAGTTTCGTTAAATCTTATCATTCTTCCGTTTGATGACGCTATTATGATCTCATTATTACCTTTTGTTTTCTTTACTGCTATTAACTCATCATCATCTTTTAATGTTATAGCTATTTTACCATTATTTCTTATATTTTCGAACTCACTTATGTTTGTTCTTTTGATCAGTCCGTTTTGTGTGCAAAATACAATATTGCAATTATTACTATCTTTTTCTACTTTTAGCATTGTGTTTACTATTTCGTCTTTTTCTAATGGTAATAAATTTACTATTGGTAATCCTTTTGATTGTCTACTATATGCTGGAATTTCATATCCTTTTATTCTATATACTTTACCTTTATTTGTAAAGAACATTAAGTAATCGTGCGTTGTCATTGATATTATTTTTTCCACAAAGTCATCTTCGTTTGTTGTCATTCCTTTTATTCCTATGCCACCTCTATTTTGTGTTTTGTATGTCTCACTTGTCATTCTTTTAATATATCCTTTGTTTGTTAGTGTTACTACGATGTTTTCAACAGGTATTAGTGATTCATCTTCAATATAATCAATTGCTGTCATATCTATGTTTGTTTTTCTTTCGTCGGCATATTTGTCTTTTATTTCGCATAATTCTTCTTTGATTATGTTTAATATTTTTTCTTCTGATGCTAGAACTTCTTTATAATACTTGATTTTTTCTAATAGTTCTTTTAGTTCTTCTTCTATTTTGCTTCTTTCTAAGCCTGTTAATCTGCGCAATTTTAATTCCAATATTGCTTCTGCTTGTATTTCACTTAGATTGTATTTTTCTATTAATTTTGTTTTAGCTTCTGTATCGCTTTCAGCTTCTTTAATTATTTTTATAAAATCGTCAATATTATCTAGGGCAATTTTATATCCCTCTAATATATGAACTCTTTTTTCGGCTTTGTTTAAATCAAATCTTGTTCTTCTTATTATGATTTCTTTTTGATAGTCTATATATTTTGAAATTATTTGTTTTAAACCTAATGTTTTTGGTGTCTTTTCGTCTATCATCAAAAATATTATGCCGAATGTTATTTGAAATTGAGTGTGTTTATATAAATTATTTAATACAACTTGTGCATTTGCGTCCTTTTTTAATGTTATAGTTATTTTTATACCGTCTTTTAAATCGGTATGATAGTCGGCTATACCGTCTATTACTTTGCTATGAACTAATTCTGCCACTTTATTTTTTAAGTCTAATGTATTTATTCCATATGGTACTTCATCCACTATAATATAATGTTTTCCGCCATTTTCTTCTATTCTTGCTTTACTTCTTATGGTTATTGTTCCACGGCCTGTTTCATAAGCTTTTCTTATGCCACTATTTCCAAGAATTGTAGCACCAGTAGGGAAGTCAGGACCTTTTATATATTGCATCAATCCAAGTGTATCTATATCTGGATTATCAATATATGCGATACATCCATCTATTACTTCTCCCAAATTATGTGGTGGAATATTGGTAGCCATTCCTACAGCTATACCCATTGTTCCATTTACTAATATATTAGGAAATCTTGATGGCAATACAGTTGGTTCTTTCTCAGATTCGTCAAAGTTTGGCACAAAATCTACAGTATCTTTGTTTATATCACGTAATAATTCTAGTGATATTTTAGATAATCTAGATTCAGTGTAACGCATTGCTGCTGCACCATATCCTTCAATGTTTCCGAAGTTACCGTGACCGTCTACTAACATGTACCTATAACTAAAGTCTTGGGCCATACGTACCATGGCCTCATATATACTAGAATCACCGTGTGGATGATATTTTCCCATTACATCACCCACAATACGGGCACTTTTTTTATGAGGCTTATCTGGTGTATAACCAGATTCATACATTGAATATAATATACGTCTATGAACTGGTTTTAAACCATCTCGCAAATCTGGCAAGGCTCTTGATTTTATTACACTCATAGAATATTCCATGAATGAGCTTTCAATTTCGTTTACAATGTTGTTTTCTTTTAATCTATCTCTTGCGTGATCCATAATTACCTCCTATATATCTAAATTATCAACATTTTCAGCATTTTCTTCAATAAATTTACGGCGTGGTTCTACTTCTTCACCCATTAATTTTGAAAATGCTTCATCTGCTGCCATAACGTCTTCTACCGTTATTTTTCTTAATACTCTTTTATTTATATCCATTGTTGTTTCATTTAGCTCTTCGGCGTCCATTTCCCCAAGTCCTTTCATACGCATCATATCGTATTTTGTATTTGGATTTAAGCTTGCTAAATAACTATCTCTTTCTTCGGCATTCAATACGTATTTTATAGTTTTTCCGTGTTTAATGCAAAATAAAGGGGGCTGAGCTGCATAAACGTGACCTGCTTCAACTATTGGTCTAAAGAAACGGTAGAATAGGGTAAGTAATAATACTCTTATATGTGAGCCATCGACATCGGCATCGGTCATAATTATTATTTTATTGTATCTTAATTTGCTTAAATTAAATTCTTGACCTATTCCTGTACCAAATGCAGTTATTATTGTACGTATTTCTTCATTACTTAATGCTTTATCTAATCTAGCTTTTTCTACGTTTAAAATTTTACCCCTTAGTGGAAGAATTGCTTGCGTCATGGAATCTCTTCCTTTTATGGCTGAACCACCAGCTGAATCTCCCTCGACTAGAAATATTTCACATTTTTCAGGATCTTTATCTTTACAATCAACAAGTTTTCCTCCAAAGTTTATAACGTCTAAATCGCTTTTTCTTCTTGTTAATTCACGGGCACGTTTAGCGGCAATTCGAGCTCTTGCAGCGGTAAGATTTTTTTCCACAATTATTTTGGCTTCGTCAGGATGTTCAAGTAAATATCTTTCAAAGCCTTCAGAAAATACGTTATCTGCTAGTTTTCTCACGTCAGAATTTCCAAGTCTACCCTTAGTTTGTCCTTCAAATTGTGGGTTGGGGTGCTTACATGAAACGATCATGGTTAAGCCTTCTTTTACATCGTCTCCACTTAAAGAATCGTCTTTATCTTTTAAGAGATTATTCTTTTTAGCGTAGTTATTCAAAACTCTTGTTAAGGCTCTTTTTACACCTTCTTCATGTGTTCCACCATCGTGAGTGTTGATATTATTGACAAATGAGTATA